>JBBSJC010000017.1:0-33633 GCA_038257655.1 Polyangiales bacterium
CGCTTCGTGCTGCTCGACATGTTGCGGCGCATCGATGCCGAAATTCAGGTGCCGCTCAGTGTCGACGTGTTTGGTCTGGCTGCGATCCGTAAGGGTGACCCGACAGGCCTCGGCCAGTCGCTGACGGACTGGACGGTTCACGTCGAGGGCTTTTCGCCCATGCTTTACGTCAACGCCATGGCCGGCTGGCGGACCGATGTGCCCGACCGCGGTCACGTGCTCGTGAAGGGCCCTTCGTACATCCTTCGCCAACGCGTCGGTCCCGGTCCGGTGATCCGCCCGTTTATGCAGGCGTTTGCAAACGGCCTGAAAGACCTGTGGACCCCGGACTTCATCCGGCAAGAGATCACGGGCGCGCGCCTGGGTGATGCGGACGGCTTCTTGTTTTGGAATCCAGGCTCCAACTACGGCATGGTGTCACGCGGCATCGCCGGGCTCGCCGCCAGCTTGATGCCGTTCCCGCTCGACGGGCGCGACAAGTTTCGCGAGTCGATCTGGGCACGCGGCGAGCACGAGCTCAGCCCCGAGTCCGAGCGCAATAACAAGTACGGCTGGTAGTCCCGCGAGCTATGCCGATCGATCATCCCTGGTTCAACCAGAGCTTGCCGCGCGTGTGTGTGATCGGCGCTGGCTCCACAGGCATTGCGATCAGCAAGGCGCTCATGGACGCCCATGTGCCGTTCGTCTGTTACGAGCGCGGAGATCGCGTCGGCGGCAACTGGGTGTTCAAAAACAAAAACGGTTTGAGCTCGGCCTATCGCTCGCTGCACATCAATACTTCACGCGAGCGCATGCAGTACGCGAGCTTTCCGATGCCGCGCGACTATCCAGACTTCGCCCATCACACGTTGCTTGCGACCTACTTCGAGCGATTTGCGGATCACTTTGATCTGAAGCGCTTCATTCGCTTTGACAGCACCGTCGCGCGCGTACAGCCGCGACCCGATGGCACGTACCGCGTCACCCTCGCAGATGGTTCGAGCGAGCTGTTCGACGCGGTGGCGGTTGCCAACGGTCACCACTGGGATCCGCGTTGGCCCGAGCCGCGCTTTGCCGGCGCGTTCAGCGGCCTTGAGCTGCACTCCCACGAGTATCTGGATCCGCGGGATCCCCATGACCTGGTCGGTAAGCGTGTGGTGGTCGTCGGCATGGGCAACAGCGCTATGGATATTGCGAGCGAGCTCGGACATCCCGGCGTGGCGAGTAAGGTGTTTCTCTCGGCCCGTCGCGGCGCCTGGATCTTACCCAAGTACATCATGGGCAAGCCCGTCGACCAGTCGCGACTGAGCCTCGTGAGCGTGCTGCCATGGAAGGTACGCATCGCGATCGCCCGCAAGGTTATCGAGACGACGGTGGGACGCATGGAAGATTTCGGGCTGCCAAAGCCCGACCACGATCCCGGTCACGCGCATCCCACGATCTCGAGCGAAATCCTGACGCGCCTCGGTAGCGGCGATGTGATCGCCAAACCCAACATCAAGTCCCTCGAGGGCACGCAGGTGCGTTTCGTGGACGACAGTGTCGTGGAAGTGGACGTGATCATCTACGCGACGGGCTACAAGGTTACGTTTCCCTTTTTCGACACCGATTTCATCAGCGCACCGAACAACGAGCTGCCGCTGTTCAAGCGCGTGATGCGTCCTGGGCTGCCTAGCTTGTTTTTCGCGGGCCTATGCCAGCCGCTCGGTGCGATCATGCCGATTGCAGAGGTGCAGGGGCAGTGGCTAGCCGACTATCTGTGCGGTCGTTACGCGCTGCCTAGCGTCGAGGCTATGCAAGCAGACATCACGCGAGAACGGCAGGCGATGGCGGCCCGGTACGTGCGCTCGCCGCGGCACACGATGCAGGTCGACTTCGAGGCATATCTCGACGGCCTAAACGAAGAACGAGCCGCCGGCCGTACTCGCGCTCGCGCTCAGCGACTGTCGGTTCCAGCACGTGCACGTCACGGCTGAAGGCAACGTTTCCGTCCAACACTCAGGTTGCGGCTTTGTTCTATGACAAACGGTCAGACGCGCTTAGAAAACGATCTTACCGCCGCCTGGTGCGCCGCCAGCGCCGGGAAAGCCTCCGCCGCCGGGCAAGCCGCCCATACCGCCGCCGCCACCCTGGCCGGGCACGACGATGCGCGACATCGACTGACGCTGCATCTCGCGCGCCTGCTCGATCAGCTTCTCCACTGCTCCCTGCACGGCTTCAGGGAACTTATCCATGGCTTCATTGAGATCCTTGGCCTCGATCGGGCACTGGATCGGCAGGGGTCCACGATCGCTCATCAGCGTGGTTTCGCCGGTGAAAAGCGAGGGACGCGCAGTATCCACAGAGCCGTCCTCTTTAACCGGGGTAAGGCGGCGGATGGTCGCTACCTTCAGGTCCGTAAAGGATTCCTCCCGATACAGGTTGGCGCGATCGACCTTGATGTCACTGAATGGGTTGCTCTCGTTTGCCATGGCCCCAGACATGCCAAAAAGCAGGCCAAGAATCAATCCGAGCTTTGTATGACCCGGTTTGGAGAAAACGCCCGACATGTGGGTGCGGCCACTTCGGTTTTATGAGTTTCGTGTTAGTGTGGCCCCGTAAGTTGCTCGTGAACTCTGCCGCTCGCCCAGCAGGTTCAAAGCCTTGGTCGCCTGCCCGGCATGTGCTGCGGGGAGACCCGGCAGGGCCTGGCCGTAACTCGCGGTGCAGGTTTGGGGCGCAGTTGTTGGTCCCGTTCCTGCTTGGGAGAGTCCGGATTGAGATCTACGGGAGTCGCGGATGGTGAGTAAAGGTGCCATCGCTTCGGGCGATCGCAGAGGAGCGGTGTGGATTGCCCGCTTCGTCGATTCCGTCGTCATCACTTTCGCGCACTGGCTCGCCACCTTCGTTCGCGATGAGAAGTTCGCCACGTCGCACATCCTCGTGGCGACCGTGTTGGCCGTCGGCGTGTTCAACGTGGTCGCCGATGCGAACGGCCTATATCGCGACAGTCTGCGTTCGGCGCCGCGCAAGGTGGAGCTCGGCCGCTTCTGGTTGAGCTGGGGCTTTACGCCACCTGTGCTGTTGTTGCTCGCCTTTGCAACCAAGACGTCCGAGGAGTACTCGCGCGTCGTTACGTTACTTTGGTTCGGGCTCGCGCCGCTGTTCATCACGATCGTTCGTTATGCGTCGCGACGGATTTCGGGGGAGCTGTACAAGCGCGGAGTCAACACGCGCACCGTGCACGTAGTCGGGGCCACGAAAATGGGGGCCCTTATCGCCCAGCGGGTCATGGACGACCCGGCCAGCGGTTTCACGGTCGAGGGGTACTTCGACGACCGCGACCCGGAGCGGTTGCACCCGATGCCTGAGCGTTTGGGGCCGCCGCTGGGTCACCTCGATCGGCTGCTCGAGCTTGCGCACAAGGGAATGGTCGACGTCGTGTACATCACGCTGCCGTTGCGCGCCGAGTCACGCATCAGCGAGATGGTGCGCAAGCTCGCCGATACCACTGCCTCCGTGTACGTGGTGGCGGACTTTTTAGTGTTCGACCTGGTGCACGCGCAGTGGTCCAACGTGCAGGGCTTGCCCGTCGTGAGCGTGTTCGAAAGCCCGTTCTACGGCGTGAACGGTTGGCTCAAGCGCTTTGAAGACGTGGTCGTCGGCAGCATGATCATGCTGATTATCGCGCTGCCGATGGCGGTGATAGCGCTCGGTGTGAAGCTCACATCCGTAGGTCCGGTGTTCTTCCGGCAGCGCCGCTACGGACTGCACGGCGAAGAGATTCGCGTGCTCAAGTTCCGCACCATGACCGTGTGCGAGGATGGCCCTAGTGTGCAGCAGGCCACTAAGAACGATGTCCGCGTCACCGCCTTTGGTGCTTTTCTGCGCCGAACCTCGCTCGATGAGCTGCCCCAGTTCATCAACGTACTGCGAGGTGATATGTCGATCGTGGGGCCGCGGCCACATGCCGTCTCCCACAACGAAATGTATCGGCGCATGATCCACGGCTACATGCTGCGTCACAAGGTCAAGCCTGGCATCACCGGCTGGGCTCAGGTGAATGGTTGGCGCGGCGAAACGGACACCCTCGAGAAGATGGAGCAGCGGGTGCACCACGATTTGCACTACATTCAGAACTGGGGCCTGATCTTCGATTTGCGGATCATTTTCCGCACTGTGTTCGGCTCCGGAACGCGACAGAACGCGTACTAACGAGCGTCATGTTTCGACCCGGTGATTGTCGTGGAATGGGCTTTTCGTGGATGAAGGAGGCTGTGTGAAAGTACGAGATCGCATCGACGTCATCACCGATCTGCTGTTGGGCGCAGTCTATGCGGATGGTCAGTTTTTGGCTTCCGAGCAGAAGGCCGTGCGCCGCATGCTTTGCGACCTTACGGTCCGTCCCAACCTCGAGCCGGAGGTCGAAGCGCGCATCGCGGCGTTCGATCCCAGCGCGTTCGACATCACCGCATTGGCTCAGGATTTCATCGCCGATCCGCCGATGAACAAGCGGCGTCTGCTTGAGCTTGTCGCGCAACTTTGTCTTGCCGATGGCGAGATGGATTTGGCCGAGGACGACTACCTGCACATGCTGGCGACAGCCCTCGGGATGCGACCTACGGAGTACCAGGACATCGTGCTCGACTACGAGATTCATACGCTTCGCGAGAGCTTTGAGCTTATCCGTATGTCTAAGGTGAGCGACCTTCAGGCAAGCTCCGGAGCATAAGCTCGCACAGCGCTCACGTGCAGCCGCTGAGGCGCTGCGGGAGGCTTAACTAACACACCGCAACGGAAACGAGCTCATGCGGACCGCAGGTGACACGTCGTGCGAGTGGCCCGCCGCGCGCGCGTCTGCCAAAGTCGCCCCATGCGATCACGGCCCTATGATGTGGTGATTTACGGTGCGACCGGCTTTACCGGCGGCCTCGTAGCCGAGTACTTCGCTCGCCACGTATCGTCGGATCGCACGCCCTGGGCGATCGCGGGCCGTAACCGCGATAAGCTGCTGCGCGTGCGTGAGCGGCTCGCCAAGATTCAGCCGTCGTGCGCACAAATTCCGATCGTCGTCGCCGCAACGGAGGATGCTTCGGCGCTCACGGCGATGGTGAAGTCCACCAGTGTGCTCGTTACGACAGTCGGCCCGTTTGCACGCTTCGGAGAGCCGTTGTTCGCCGCCTGCGCCGAGCACGGCACCGACTATGTCGATTCCACCGGCGAGCCTGCTTTCGTCGACGAGATGCGTGAACGATACAGCGCACGCGCACTCGGCACGGGCGCGATTATGGTTTCGTGCTGTGGCTTCGATAGCATTCCTACCGATCTTGGCGTGTACTTCTCCATGCGCGAGCTTGCGCCCAGCGGCCCTGTGACATTGACCGGACAGTGCTCGATTCGCGCGCGTGCTTCTGGAGGTACCTGGCACTCCGCGCTCGAGGCTATGCGAGATGCGGGCCCCACTTTGAAAGCCCAATCGAAACCGGTCGAAGTCAAGAATGGCCGCCGCGTATCCGGCAGAAAGCCTAAGCTTGAACGCGTTCCGGGACTGGGCTGGCTCGTGCCGTTTCCCACCATCGATCCGCAGATCGCGCTTCGTAGTGCTGCGGCATTGCCGATGTACGGTCCCGATTTTTCCTACGCGCACACGCTGGTGCTCTCGAGCATCGCTCGCGTGATTGCGCTTGGCGCAGGCGCAGCCGCCCTCTACGCGCTCGCTCAGCTCGCTCTCACGCGTGCCTGGCTCGGTAAGATGCTCACAGCCGGCCAAGGGCCGTCTGAAGAAGAGCGCGCGCGTAGCTGGTTTCGGGTTCGCTTCGTCGCGCAGCATGCCGGCGACGAGCTCGTGACCGAAGTGAGCGGCGGAGACCCGGGATACGATGAAACCGCGAAGATGCTGTCGGAGTCCGCACTGTGTCTCGCGCAAGATCGCGAAAAGCTTCCATCTCGTGCGGGCGTGCTGACGCCTGCCGTGGCATTCGGAGATGTATTGATCGCGCGCTTGGTGCGCGCTGGCATGGTGTTTCGCGTGGTGAGTGGTTGATATGCGTCGATTGATATCGTGGGGTGCTCTTTCGCTGCTGGTGGTCGGAGCTTGCGCGCACTCGGCGCCTCCTGCTGCCCCGCGTCAACGAACCAGCGCGCCGCCCACGGCGGATGCGAAGAGCACAGCGCCGCGTCCTGACAGCATCGAAGTGCGCCTACTGGTCGTGAGCTATGCAGGCGCGCCGCTCGCTGCTGAAAAGGAGAAGCGCACCAAAGAGCAGGCGCTCGAACGGGCCAGCATGCTCTCTCGTATGGCACGCAGCGGCGATAGGTTTGCCGAGCTCGTGCGCAACTACAGCGACTACCCAAACGCATTTGAGGATTTCGGTCTATTCCGAGTCAAGACGGATTCCCCCGGGGTGCTCGGCCCCGTTCTCGTCAATGCCGCGCTCGCTATGCAGCCAGGTCGCATCAGTGATCCGATCGAAGCCCTCGGTGGTTATGCCGTGATCGAGCGTCGTCCCGATCCGGACATGGGGCCGACCTCGGTCGGCGCGCGTCACATCTTGATTAGCTACAAAGGCGCAGCGCAAGCGATCACCGGTGCCACCCGTAGCGAAGCTGAAGCACGCACGTTGGCCGACGACATCGCACAGCGAGCCAAAGCGGGTGAAGATTGGTCGGAGCTCGCCGCCAAGTATACGGATGAGCCAGGTTCGAAAGAGACGGGCGGCGATCTCGGTCGGTTCGGCAAGGGCCAGATGGTGCCGTCCTTCGAAAAAGCCGCCTTTGCCCTCGAAATTGGCACGATCAGCGATGTGGTCGCGTCGCCCTTCGGCTTTCACATCATTCAGCGTTACGAGTAAGCGCGAGGATCGCGCTGCCGTACTTCTCCGCGCGTGTGTCACCGAGGATCTCGCGCAGCTCCGTTTCAGATCGTGGTGGGCGGGCGGTAAGACGAGACAAATCGACGTTCTTGAAGACCTGATAAGCCTTGATGCGGCGTCGCTTGGCTTCGTTGCGTCGCAGCGCTTTGAGCGCGCCTTCCAGTCCGCTGTCTAGCGCCTTACTTTTAGAGCGCGCCCTCGGGACCGCAGCGGATTCTTTGGCGCGCACGGGCTTGTTTGCGATCCAGAGCGTGGGGTACTTCTTACCCTTGGGCGCGAGCTTGCCCTCCTTGAGCAAGCTGTCGATACCCCGAAAAATGGCAGCCTCGGGCGCCGTACGTAGCGCGCCGAACGCTGGATTCTTGAGCAGACCCTTACGCTTGACGTCGCGCGCCTGGCTACCGCGCAGGGCTTTGACGATGAATCGGCGCCCGAGCGGCTTGCGAAAGGCATCGACGCAGCGCGTGATCGCCTCGAGCTCAGCCAACGTAAGCTCAATGCCGCTTTCGATAGTGCGCTTTTGCGTGCGCTCTTGGGCGCGCTCGCGGCCGCGTTTCTGCAGCGCCTGCTGACTCGCGGTTACCGCTTCTACATTCGTGCAGATATCGCACACGCCGCACACGTGATGGGCAAGCTCACCGAAGTGCTGCACGATCTGTTGCGAGCGACAGCGCGTGCTCAGCACGTACGCTTCAAGCGCCTGGAAACCTTCGATGGACCCCGGAGTCGGGTTTGCACCGCGTAAGCGTTCGTGGATGCGCGCATCGGCGTAGGAAAAGGCGAGTAAGCACTGTGCGGGCTTACCATCGCGTCCGGCGCGGCCTGCTTGCTGAATGTACGCTTCGAACGTGCCTGGTGCTTCGACGTGCAGCACCAGGCGCACGTCTGGCTGGTCGATGCCCATACCAAACGCACTCGTTGCAACCAGCACAGGCGTGGTGCCGTCTGCAAAGTAGGTCTGGGCGCGCTGCTTCGCGCTGACTTTGCGGCCTGCGTGGTAGTAGCCCGCGCGCACACCCGCCTTGCGCAGTGCACGTTGCACGGTCTGTGCGCGACCACGTGTGGCGGCGTAGACGATCGCACGCCCGGCTGGTTTCTTCGTGGCAAAGCCCGCTGCGACCAGCTGTTCCACCGTCCATTTGGTACGGGTCTTCTGCGCTGTCTCGAGATGCACCCCGAACGACAAATTGGAGCGTTCGAAAGCCCCCACCACGCGCACCGGATCGACCAGCGCTAGTTGTTGCGCGATCTCGTCGCGCACGCGCGGAGTGGCAGTCGCAGTCAGCGCCATGACCGGCAGCGATAACTCCAGCTTGAGCATGGAGAGGGCCGCATAGTCCGGACGAAAATCGTGGCCCCACTCGCTGATGCAGTGTGCCTCGTCTACGACCGCACGGGCAAAACGCTGACTAACGATCCGCGGCCAGGTTCGAGCAGACAGCAAACGCTCAGGACTCATGTACACGAGCGCATGCTCGCTCAACGTATCGAGCGTCTTTTTCTGCTGCGCCCAAGGGATGCCCGAATGGAGCGCAACGGCGCGCACGCCGCGTGCAACGAGCGCACTGACTTGATCGTCCATCAACGCCAGCAGCGGACTGATGACGAGCGTCGGCCCCAGGCCCGCCTCGAACAACGCGACAGCAGGCGCCTGGTAACACAGAGACTTGCCGCCACCGGTGGCCATGACCACCAGGGCGTCGCGTCCTTCTAGGCTCGCTTCAGCCGCCTCGCGCTGTCCCGGCCGAAAGGCGCGGAGACCAAACGTGCGCGCAAGGATAGCAGCGAGATCCACAGCGTCAGATCTGAACGTGTCGGCGCATCTTACCGAGCGCCTGCTCCTGCAGCTGGCGAATGCGTTCGCGCGACAGGTTGTACTTGTCGCCGATTTCCTTGAGCGTGAGCTCGTCCTCGTTGTCGAGGCCGAAACGCCAGCGCACGATGCGTGCTTCCATCGGCGTTAGCGTCTTCATCAGCTCCTGCAGCTGCTCGCTCCAGGTCTTGGTCTCGAGATCTTCGTGGGGCGAAGGCGTGTCTTCGGCCGGGATGAAGTCGATGAAGCGACGGCCATCTTCATCGCCGACGTTACGGTCCAGGGAAAAGGGCGCGACGGGCGTGCTCTGCTGAAGCTGCTTGAGCTTGTCCGCGCTGACGCCGGTCTCCTTCTCGATCTCTTCGGGCGTCGCTTCGCGGCCGGTCTGCGCCTCGATCGCGCGCGCAACGCGAGCGACACGCTGATAGGTGTCGAGCATGTGCACGGGCACGCGCACCACGCGCGCCTTGTCGGCGAGCGCGCGGTTGATCGCGTGACGAATCCACCAGGAGGCGTAGGTGCTGAAGCGATAACCACGCGTGTGATCGAAGCGCTCGACGCCCTTGAGGAGACCAAAGTTGCCCTCTTGGATGAGGTCGATGAGCGGCATGCGGCCGTGGTTGTAACGACGCGCGATCGACACCACGAGACGCAGGTTTGCCGTCACGAACCGATTCTTTGCATGCTGCTGCGCGCGCTGTGCGGCGCGTACGTCAGCTAGATACTTCCTGAAGATCGCGGTGACCTGAAACTCGTCGACGACCATGTCGCGCTCGGAGGTGTGTGTGCCCGCCAGGCGCTCGACAGCCTTCTGCGACTCGGCCACGAAAATGCGATCGGCGTCGAGCTCGCGCAGCTTGATCGACAAAGCCTGGGCGGCCTCATCCCACTGCTGCTGCTCCTTTTTGCTCATGGTCTTTTTGGCGGTGCGCGCCAGCTTGCGCAGATTGCCTACTTCGACAGGCAGCTCTTGCAGATGCGCCTCGAGCACACGCACGACGGCTTCGACCGCAGGCGGATACGAAAACAATGCGCGCCAGAAGCCCACTTCGAGCTCATGGATCTTACGTGCAGCTTCGAGCTCCTCGTCGGGCGAGAGCACGCGATGATTGGCCATCTCGCGGAAGTAACGTCCGAGCATCGAACGATCGTTGCGCTCGACGTCGGCCACCGCTTTAACGGTTTCGCGTTCGACTTCTTCGAGATCGTCCGAGCTCGGCTCTTCAGCTGGCTCGCGCGCCTCAGTCGCCTCGGCTTCCTCGGCAGGAGCCACTGCGCCCGCCGCCACAGCGGTGCCTGGGATCGGCTTGACTGCCTCGTCCTTGGCGCCTGCGACGGCCTTGCCTCCTGCAACCGCGCCTGCGACGGCCTTGGCTGCTGCGACGGCCTTGCCTCCTGCGACGGCCTTGGCTCCTACAACCGCGCCTGCGATCGCGCCCGCTACGGCAACCGCGCCCGCAACGGCCTTACCGTTGAGCTTGTTTGGCTTGGCGACTACGGCAGTTACGCCAGCTACGCCAGGGGCTGCTTTTTTTGCAGGAGCCGACTTGGTGGTAGTCAGCTTCGCGGCGGCCAGCTTCGCGGTAGCCAGCTTCTCGGGGGCTAGCGTGGCTTTGGCAGCCGCAGGGGGCTTGGCCGCTTTCTGTGTGGCCAACTGAGGACGTGAAACCGGCTTTCCGCTGGTCTTCGCCTTTCGCGCGCGCATTTCCATGGGTCTTGTGCTCCTCTACGCCGGGGCGCAGGTAACTTTTGGTCGCAACACTCAGCCCTTCGAAAGAGCCGTTTTTCGGGGCCGTTTCAGGCCGTTTCAGGCAAGGCCGCAAGCATTTTCCCGCGTCGCGCAGCGACAAAGCTCGGTGCTGCGACAGTACCCGGTCTTGTCCGGGTGCAACGGGACGAAGCTCGCTCGATAGTCCCCCTCAGGGTCCGTAACTGGGCCGGCGGCCCCAATGACGCGAGAGGATGCGGGAGGTAGGCCCCCCCTGGGCAAGCAAAATCATCCTCGAGTGCCATTTTCCTTAAGGTATATCGCCATCAAAGGCCAGTCTGACATCGCATTTTTTCCAAAAATGACGTTTCTGGGGCGCAAGAGTGAACACGATAGCCGCCCCATGAACGGTCAGAGACCGCTCAAAATTCCCTTAACGACGGCGCTTAGCGCCTGGCCGTCGACGCCGGCGAGTCGAGCCTTCGCGGCCTGCATGACGCGGCCCATATCCTTTACTGAGGACGCTCCAAGCTCAGCTACCACCGCCCTTACTGTGGCTTCAATAGCCGCCGCATCAGGCGCCGTGGGTAGGTAAGCCTCGAGCAACGCTTTTTCTTGCGCCTCCCGCTCTGCCAGCTCAGGGCGTCCACCTGCTTGATATTGCTCAAAAGCCTCGACTCGCTGCTTGCGAAGGCCGCGCACGATGTCTGCGACGGCGGCATCATCGAGCTCTTTTTGCGTATCGACCTCGCGCTGCGTAATCGCGGCCCGGACGGAGCGAATCGTGTCAAGACGCACTGTGTCTTTGGCGCGCATCGCGTCTTTGAGATCGGCCGATAGCTTCGCTTTAAGGTCCATGGAGCTCTTCCTGCGTCTTTCCTGCGGCCAAACACCGCCTCGTACCAAGTCATTCCACAGCATGTCGGGGCCGCGTGCGATCATGTGCTCGCCCAACAGCCGTGCGTGTGCGCGCTCGGGGCCCAGCTCGCCACGATAGCTCAGGAGCCTACGCGTATAACGGTGCAAGCGATGCTCGCGGGTGAATCCAATCGCCGCGTGAATGGCGTGGCCGATGGCTACGGCCTGTTCGGCGAGCGTGCCGACCTGAAGCTTGGCGGCAGAGATCGCGTGCTTGGCCTGGGTGTCGAGCGCAGCGAACGCAGCGTCATCGAGCGCCAGCGATGCCGCTTGCACCGCACACTCTGCGGCCGCCACCTGGCAAGCGAGGCTCGCCAGCTGTTGCTGCACCGCTTGAAAGCGTGCGATGGGCTGGCCGAATTGAACGCGCGTACGTGCGTGCTCTACGGACATCTCGAGCACGGCGCGCCCGAGGCTTACCATTTGAATTGAGCGTGCCAGCGCAGCGACAAAAAACAGCGACCCAGGACTAGGCACGACAGGTCCGAGCACGCGCGCTGGTGCACGCTGAATCAGCAGCTCATCGCGTGGCTCGCCTGCGGCATTTTCGCCCCCCAGCGCTTCGATGCCGCGCATCTCAAGGCATACGAGCGCCTGTCCGTCGCCCACCCTGGCTTCGCACAGTAGGTGGGAGCTGACCGCAGCGTGGGGCACGAGCAGCGCTCGACCTGACACATGGTCTCCGTCGAGCAAAAGCCTGCTGGTTGAGGGGTCTGCCCAGGTGAGCCGCCGTGCTTCGAGCGATGAGTCGTGGGCGCGCAACAAGTAGCTGGCGACGATGTTCTCCGCGAGTGGAACGCCTGGCGCATAGGCGCTCGCGAGATCTAGGATAAGTGCCCCATCGGACCAGCGCTCGGCCCCGGATTGAAAGGGATGAACGAGACCGTGCTCGCGCAGCGCATCCCAGCGATCGGCGCGCCCGTCATCGAGGTCACCTTTCGCAAAGAGCGCACTCAGAATGCGCTCGATCGACGCGCGTTCGCTCATCGCAGCAGCTCCTTGGCGATGATGCCCCGTAGGATCTCGCGTGTGCCGCCGCGTAACGAGAAGGATGGGGCAAGCTGAGCTAGCACGCCTTCTACCCGCATCAGTGTATCGCCCCCTTCGTTCATGGGGATAACGCCGAGCAGGGCATGGGCGGCTTGGGGTAACAGCTGCTCGAAGCTTGTGCCGAGCTCCTTGACGATCGCGGCCTGCACGCCGACATCTTCGCCGCGATCTAGGCGCGCTGCCACACTGAGGGACATTTGGCGCAAGGTCAATAAACTTGACCATATCTTGCCAAGGCCTTCGGTTACCACTGGGTCGGTGGCATCTGAGACGCGCGCCAGCATCTCTTTGAGCAGCGCAAAGCTACTGAGATAACGCTCAGGTCCGCTGCGTTCGTAGGCAAGCTCTGCCATGACCTGTTGAAACCCCGCACCTTCGACGCCTATCAAGCGCATGTCGGGTACAAAGGCGTACTCGAAGCTGACCTCGCCGAAGTGGTCGTGGCCAGCCATGTCGATGATCGGGCGCACCGTGATACCTGGGCCGTTCAAGTCGATTAGGAGCTGCGACAGACCCTCATGTTTGTGCGCGGGCTGTTCAGTCGTGCGCACGAGCGCGATCATGTGCGGGCAACGCGTGACGTGCGTGGCCCAGAGCTTGCTGCCGGTGACGCGATAGCCGCCTTGAACGCGTTCAGCGAAGGTGCGCACGGAGGCCAGGTCGGAGCCCGTGTCCGGCTCGCTCATGCCGATGCAGAAGTACGCTTCACCGCGCGCAATGCGCGGCAGAAACTCGCGCTTGAGCTCTTCGTTGCCATAACGCAAGAGTAAGGGGCCGCTCTGTCGATCGGCTATCCAGTGGGCTGCCACGGGCGCGCCTGCTGCGAGCATCTCTTCAAGGACCACGTAGCGATCGAGCTGCGAGCCTGAGCGTCCACCGTAAAGAGTAGGGTAGGTAATGCCAATCAGACCTGCGGCACCCATGGCTCGACTGAAGTCTGCATCGAACGCCGTCCAGCTCAGTGCACATTGTTCAGCGGACCTACTACCTAGATGTTTGGCCAAGAACCTGCGCGTCTCGGCGCGTAGATCTTCGGACTGTGCGGGCAGGGTGGCCGGTTCGAAACGCAATGCTCTCACGTCTTCGCTATAACAGCGCTGGACGCGCACGGCTATGGTGCGTTGGCGGCGAGGTGCTTTCGCAATGAGTTGGCAAAAAGAAGTAGACGATCTGCGCGAAAGACAAGCGCTGGCGCGCACCATGGGCGGCATCGAAAAGGTCGCAAGGCAGCGCGCGCAGGGCAAGCTTACGGTGCGCGAGCGCATCACACGCTTGGCCGATGGTGGGTCGTTTCGCGAGATCGGCAGCATTGCAGGCAAGGCGCGCTACGCCGCCGATGGCAGTCTCGAGAGCTTTGCGCCGTCGAACTTACTCGTGGGTCGCGCCAAGATCGACACGAAGCCGGTCGTGATCTCGGCCGATGACTTCACGGTGCGCGGTGGGGCTGCTGACGCCGCGATCTGGGAAAAGCTCACCTACGCCGAGCAGATGGCAAACCAGCTGCGGTTGCCCATATTGCGGCTAATCGATGGAACGGGAGGCGGCGGATCTGTCAAGCAGCTTGATCATCCAGATGCGCGCACTTATATCCCGCTGGTTCCTGGTTTCGATTTTATGATCGACAACCTGAGCCGTGTGCCCGTCGTCGGGCTCGCGCTCGGACCGGTGGCGGGGCTTGGCGCCGCGCGTGTGGTGCTGAGCCACTATTCGCTGATGGTGAAGGGTATGTCGCAGTTGTTCGTCGCAGGGCCGCCGGTGGTAGCGGCGCTGGGCGAGAAGATCGACAAAGAAAGCCTGGGCGGCAGTCACATGCATGCTCGCAACGGCGTGGTCGATGACGAGGTCGAAAGTGAAGACGAAGCCTTCGCTCGTGCGCGCCGATTTCTGAGCTACATGCCGTCGTCAGTGGATGCGCTCCCTGCACGACGCGATAGCACTGACGATCCCGAGCGCAGTGAAGAGAGCTTGATCGAAGCTATCCCGCGCGAGTCACGGCGCTCGTACAAGATGCGGCCGATCCTCGAGGCGGTGCTCGATCGCGATTCGTTCTTCGAAATCGGAAGCACTTGGGGACGTTCGGTAATCACGGGTCTGGCGCGCCTAGACGGTTGGCCCGTGTTGGTACTTGCCAATGATCCCATGCACATGGGTGGCGGTTGGACCGCGGACGCCTCGCAGAAGATCACACGTGCCGTGGACCTCGCGGAGACATTCCGCTTACCGATCGTGCATTTCGTGGACAATCCCGGCTTTGTGGTCGGTGTGCAGGCGGAGCGTGCGGCCACCCTGCGTCACGGTGCGCGCGTCTTGACTGCGATCTACCAGTCGAGCGTGCCGTGTTGCGCGATCGTGCTTCGTCGTTGCTACGGCCTAGCGGGCGCAGGCCACATGCACCAGCAGCGCCTGCGTTATCGCTATGCCTGGCCCTCCGGCGACTGGGGGTCCTTACCGATCGAAGGTGGGCTTGAAGCAGCCTACAAGTCCGAGCTTGCAGCAGCGGAGGACCCCAAAGCGAAGCTCGCTGAAATCCGGGCTCGCCTAGACACCGTGCGCTCGCCTTTGCGCAGCGCGGAAGCGTTCTACGTCGAGGAGATCATCGATCCTCGCGACACGCGGCCCTTACTGTGCGAGTTTGCGAACCTCGCTGCGCCCTTACGTGCCAATGGTAAGGGACGTGTACTCTATCGGCCGTAAACCCAGGTCGGCAGGCGAGTCATGAACGATTACAGAGTAAGCTCACGGTGAGGCGCTGGCACTTTTGCTCTCGTTCGCTTTCTGTTTCTTAGCTTCATCCCTCGCCCGCGAGCGCAAGGCGCGCAGCACCATCACCTGACTTGCCGCCGCCAGACCGTGCCCCATCACCGGATCGACCTCGGCTATTTTTCGGATGAGCCATGTCGTCTGAGTGATATCGAATTTGCAGTAGCCAACGAGCACCGCTTCGCCACTTTTCAAAGTAGGGATCGTGAAGCGCCACTTACCGCCCTTGAGCGCGCCCTGGGTAGCATCAACCGAGGTGAGGCCGTCGTGGTTTGCCAGTGTCATCACGCCTTCGATCCCGATGAAGGGCAGCTTGATGCCCCACTCAAAGGTTTTTCGTTCACCTTCGTTCTTTGTCACGCGGGTATAGCTGCCCGGCACCAGACTCTTGCCAAAGGTTTCAGGACTTGTCATCACGGGCAGCAATTGGTCGGGCCTAAGCCCGGTGCGTCCGACGATGCTCAGCTTTCCGATCCCTTTGTCTGTAAGCTCCATCAAGAGCAGATCGGCGCGGCCCAACACTTTTTTCAGGGTCCTGAGGTCCACTTCCGGTCGCTCGAAGGCGACGCTTGTTGGTAAGGTTTGTACGTTGCCTGCGCGCCTTTCGGCTTCGCGCTTGGTGCCGAGCATCATTACGTAACAAAGCGCGAGATTGACTGAGCGGTTGACGCTGCGCGCCGCGGCGTCGAGTTGGCGCATCACGAAGTTGGCTTCGCGCATGTCCACCCGCATAGCGAGCACGACCATGCTGCGCTTTTCGCCGGCGGGAAATACGCGCCACATCAGACGGCCCTCACCGAGGTGGCCGCGCTGACTGTGCACCGCGATCCGATAGCCCTCCTCGGGGTGGCCAGGCGGCGGACCGTAAGCAGTCATGCGATTTTCGCCCTCAAGAAACAACACACCCGTGCGCCAGCTCCAGGTGTACGAGGTTTGCGATCCGTGCTGCGAGGTCACCTTGACGCTGTCGAGCGTCTTCATGAACTTGGGATATTCGCCGGGGCTTTGAATCACTTTGGCAGCGAGAGCCGCCGGCGCTTCGACGTAACCTGCGACTAGGACGGCGGGTAGGTCTTCGCCTTTTGCGAACTCGACCAACGCGATCGGACCCGTTTCCATTAGCGGAGCCAGCTTTGTACGCTCTTCCTCGGTCAACGCTTCCAGACGTTGGTGCAGGGCATCCTGGCTGTCTTTTGCAGCTTCGGCGCGGGCTCGGGCGCTTGGCAGCGCAGTGAGCACGCCCACACAGAGAGCTAGGGCACGAAGCCAATGGTAAAATGGCACTTTGCCTCCGACGCCGCCAGCGAGGGCGTTGTTCAAGCATAGAGTGATCCGCAGCCGGCCGCGCAGGTCATCCCGACACCCGGCTCCGATCCATGATCGACTTGTCGCGCTTGACCTGCCTTTGTCAGACTCTTACAAACCGGGCGAAGCGAGGGCCGAGGGCACATGAAGATTTTTATCGATAGCGGGGACTTGAACGAGATTCGCGATGCGGCTGCCATGGGCGTCGTAGATGGTGTGACGACTAACCCGTCGCTGGTCGCCAAAGCGGGTCGGCCGCTCGCTGCACTGATCGCCGACATCTGTGAGATCATCGACGGGCCGATCAGTGCCGAGGTGCTTTCGACAGACTGCGAAGGCATCGTGCGCGAAGGCCGGCAGCTGGCGAAGATCCACAAGAACGTGATCGTGAAGGTGCCGCTCATCGCCGAGGGCATCAAAGCGGTGCGCATCTTCTCGCAAGAGGGCATCAAGACCAACGTAACCTTGTGCTTCAGCGCGCCGCAGGGGCTGCTCGCTGCCAAGGCCGGTGCGACCTACATCAGTCCTTTCATCGGCCGCATGGATGACCACGGTGCCGACGGTATGGAGCTCATCGAGCAGCTGGTCACGATCTATCAGAACTACGACCTGGATACGCAGGTGCTTGCTGCGAGCATTCGTCATCCCGTGCACGTCGTGCAGTGCGCCATGCTCGGTGCCCACTGCGCGACGCTGCCCCATAAGGTGATTTTGCAGCTGCTCGAGCATCCGCTGACGGACATCGGTCTCAAGAAGTTTCTAGCGGACGCAAAGAAGATCCCCGCCGGGTGAAAGCGTCTGGTTGGATCTCGCGAGGTACGCAGCTCGCGCTTGCGATTTTGGCCGCGTGCTGGCTCTCTGTGCCGTCGACTGTCGCGTACGCCGCGCCTCCGATCGTGGGGGCTGCCGAGGGGCGCGTGTTGTTCAGCGCATCGAGTCGCTACGGCGGTGCGCTGAGCACGGACCTTTGGTACGACGCGGGCTTTCTCAAGCTCGGCGGCGCCTTTGCCGTGGGCGCGATCTCGGAAGGCGCAGGCAAAAGCTCGCGCGTGCTGACACCTGTCGGACTATCGCTGGCGCTGCTCCCGGCGCAAGACCAATCAGGACCGACTGCGCTAGCGCGCGGAGGTGTTGCGGCAGGCGCGAAAAAGGGCGGTTTTACCGCGGGTCCGTGGGCGAGTTGCGCGCTCGGCTATCGCTTTGCGCTGGGTGAGGGCGCGAGCGTTCGCGTCGGTGCGGACATGTGGATCCTGTTCGGTGATGGCAGCGGACTGTTCTTCGCGCCTTACGCCGGGCTCGGGTTCTAGCTGCAGGATCCATTGACACAGCACGATTTCACGTGGGCAACCCGTGCGCTAGCGCTCGCTTCTGCTGCAGTGGGGGCGTGTGTCGACTGGCTGAGCGCGCTTGTCAGCGTGATACTGCCCGGCATAGAGTGCCGGCGTGGTTCCACGAGGTTTTGTTATGTTGCAGAGCTTGCTTACCGCGCGTCATGCGCGGCTTTTTTGTTTGGGCTTACTGACCTTCGGCAGCGCGTGCTCTCCAGGGCTTGAGACCCTGAAAGACGAGCGCTCAGCGCGCGGCTCCCTCGGCGAGGAGGTGTACAAGGTGCTGTGTCGTCGCACTGCGGGCACGGAGCTGCCGCGCGACCTCGATGGCCGGCAGACCGAAGACTTGTGTCTGGGCGACAGCGCGACTGCAGCGGCCGCGCTCAAGAATGAGCGGGACACCTATACTCCGCGCCTGCTAGCGCTGGCGGAGCGGCGAGAGCAGATTGTCAAGGCGGTTGACCTTACGGTTCCAGACGACTTGGGCGAAGAGCTCGAGAATCTGATGCGTGAGCTATTGCCCTTTTACGATCCACCTCAAGAGCGCATCCAAAAGTCGACGCGTGCGCTCGCGGCGTTCTTGGAGTCGTTGGGCGATGACGAGCAAGCGCTCACAGGCCTTGCGCGACTGGGTCGCAGCGGCATGTCACCGCCGCAGTATTCGTACGGTGTCTACCGTGCGCTGCTTGGTTATCGCGACGTCGGCAAAGTGTTGTCCGTGTTGCTTCCAATCCTGAGCGACGACAAGTCGGAGGTGAAGCCCTGGTTTGAGCTCATGCTGACCGGCCTTGCACTCGAGCTTGCCACGGGTGAGGTCGATGATGATCCTGACTCGCACACGCGCGTGCTCAAGGATCTGTTGACGCGTTCACATCCGGATTTCGCCGAAGGCTCCGCGCTCTTCACTGCGGTGCGCGATGAGCGCGGCCTGCCGCTGCCGGCTGCGGTTGGCAATCAGGCGGTACCGTTTCCCTTCGTCGACGATGACAACGATGGGCTCGCTGATCAGCGCGACGACTTCGTGGTAGCGGATGGTTTCAAGGGCACGCTGCCGACGCCGTTTGCTACGCGCGATGAGCCGAAGACGCCCCGCGATGAGCACGGTAGGGCCCTCGGTTACGCGGCGGACGGCGATCAGACACGCGAGCCGCTGTACGCGACGATTGACGCGAACAACACCGTGCTCGCTGCAGCGCTGCGCGAATCAGGCAAGCTGTTCGACCCCAAGACTCAGATAGCTACTTCGCTCGCCAAGGTGGTCCCGGCGCTTTTTGGCGAGCGTAAGGATACGAAGCAAGCCTACGGCAAGCTGAGCATTGACTACGAGGCGCCCGATACTGACGTCAGTCCGATTATCGACGTCATCGATGGGCTGTCGGCCACAGTGGACCGTCCGATCTATCCCGAATCCTTGGAGCTTACGAAGCGGCTGTTGCGCGATCACGAGCCGGCGTGGGCGCGCGCACTTGAGCCTTTACTCAGTCTTGAAAAGCGCACCCGATCGCAGTCCGACGCGTATCCGATGGCAAAGATCGCGACCGACTCGATTTTTTGGGACGAACTGCTCTACGAGGGAGAGAAGCTTTCACGCCAGCGTCGCGCAGCAGATGGCGACAGCGCGCTAGAAGCGCTGATGCGCGGCACGCTGGGCTATGCGCGCGACCTGACGCAGGCCGGGGCGCCCCTGGTGCGCACGGCAGGGTACGAGGCGCTCAAGCATCAGGGCGCCGTCGCAGCCACCTTGATGCGCTTTAAAGATGAATGGCGCAGCAATCCCGCGTCGGAATCGAAGCGCGCAGAAGGTGAGCCGGGCGTGCTCGGCGGCTTTCGCATTCCGGTCGACCGCGACCAGCCGGATGCACCGGTCACCTGCGGTAAAGATGGTTGCGGCGGTCCGATCGCGGGCACGCTGTTCGAGCGCTGGGCCAACCCCGGTCAGAAGTGCATGGCGCAACGCAACGATCAGACGGGTAGCGATTGTGGCGCACCCGCCAATCAGAGCATCTATCACCGCTCGCTAGGCTTGATTTACGAGATGGCCGGGCGATCCCAGTGCAACAAAGTGATCACGATTGGAGACCTGCTCAAGAACTCCTTGTTCAAAGACGCGTGCGCCAATCCCCCTTCACCGCTGACGTGCACAGGAGTAGACGCTGCAGCGAAGGACGCTTCTTGCGTCGCGGGGCGGGGCGCAGACTACTTGTGCGACGACGCCCGGAATATCTGCGTCGCCAGGCCTGGTACACCCACCTGCGTCGCTCTCAAAGCGGACCAAGACGCCAACCTTAAAAGTACGATTGTGGAGACCGAGGTCGCACTCCAGAAGAGCTACACGTGCGCTGCTGATCTTACTGATCCCTGTTTCACCCGACCTTACCCTGCGGCATTCTTGGATCCTGACGGTGCAGGCGTTGGCATCGAATCCGGCATTCAAGCTTGTCACATGATGAATCTGCCTGATGTCGGTCGCACCTTCGGACGCGCGCTGACCCATGAGTTCACGATCGACGTGCCCAATCCTTGGGTGTACCGCTATCTCGAAGACACCGCCCGTGCGGGCGATGCATCGCTACCTACCTGCGAGGACTTCAGCATCAAAGATCCTCGGCAGATCCCCACCTGCAGTGAAGACAATGGAGTCGGCGATCCCTGTCCTATCGGAGCTGCGTGTGTTCCGAACGCCGCGAGTTTGTCGCGTTCCGTGTACGCAGACGATATTACGATTTACGAGGCACGCTACGGCACCACGGTGGATACCCTGGGCGAGCTTATCGAGTTTCTGCTCGATGATCGCAGCTTGTTCCAGTCGGACGAGGATACCGTCGCGCTGCGGCCGGACGTAAACGCGTTGTCTCGCGTTCTGTTTGCGCCCGCGGGTAGCTCGAGTCTGCTCGTGTTCGATCCCCTGTTGATTCAGGGCGCCCCTCAAGCTTGCGCGAAGCCGTTGCCGGCTGGTGTCTCGAGGTGTCCGGCCGATGATACGGCCGAGGAGGCCGAGGGGTGCTGCATCAGTGACATCACCAAGCCGCCCTTGCGCTATCGTCTCGACACTTATTACGGCGCGACCACATTTGCTTGGGAGCAAAGCCTTACCTTTACGGATGGCACGCAGCTGTCGTTCATCGATGCCACTAAGACCTTGGCCGATGCCGTCAATCGTGTGGACTACACCCCGCCATCGGTGGTGGACCCCGTCGGGCAGCCGGGCGATGATCCAAAAAATTTCGAGAGTCTCGAATACGTGTTTTCCACGATCGGTAAGGTCGTAGCGCAGCACTACGACTCGGCCATGAATCCACGGGCGCAAAACAAGGACCCGAGCAAGCCGATGTTTCGTTATCTGACGAACCTCGTCAGCTACGAGCCGTTGCTCGCGGACTTGCTCGACGATGGAATGATCGTCGACACAGCGCAGGACGTGATCTCGCTGGATGGCTTTACCGCCCCCGAACAGCAGCTGGGCTTGCTTTACAAGTCCTTCGATACGCTGGAAGCGCTCGATGGCATGGATTTCGGCACGGAACGTGACGGTATCGACGTCGCCGCTGCGCTTACCGAGCACTTGCTCAGCCCGCACGCGGGCTGCACTGGCGGCGTGGCTGATCCGCGCGTGATCGCTGGCCAAGGCGCCTGTGATCTGTACGCAACCGGTCAGCCCGGACTCACGGCTCCCCTGCGCTATCGCAGCGGGCGGCAGACGATCTGTTGGAACGACGGACGCTGCTTCAATGGCCAAGACGGTCAGTCGACCCGCTACCCGTCGCCGATGTATCTTATCTTGGATGCAGTCAAGAAGATTGACGATACCATCGCCGCGGATCCTGGCGTTGACGAGGCCTTTGACGCAGCGCGCGCGGGGCTCGTCGATGCTTACGGTGCGATCGAAAACGATCAGCTGAAAGATCGGCGGCTACGCGCGTTGTTGCTCGTCGGCACCGACTTCATGCTTGAGCGCTGGGCGGTCAAAGACAGCGATGGGTCGCTTGCGCAACTGCGCGCGGATCTGACGCAGGATATGGTCGACCTCGTCCGAGGGCCGGTGTTTGCAGGCGGCTTGGCGATGCTCGAGGGCTTGGTCGATAAGCCCGCGGCCATGGACGAGCTGAACGGCTTTGCTTTTGCGCTGTTTACGGACAGCGAGGGCAAAGAGAACGTGCGCAGCTTGATCGTTGCGCTAGCGGATCTGGTGCAGGCGCTGCCAGGTGACAAGAACACCAACGCACTGTTGCAGTTGCTTGCGGAGAGCATCCTGCCGGATGCGGCTAAGAGCGTGAAAACCGGCGGAGGCTTGAGTGCGATCGAGGACGGGCTGACTTGGCAGAATCTTACTATCTCCCGCGACACCGTAGCGCTCGACAAAAAGGACACGTTGGCCAAGGTCCTCAACAACTTGGTCTCCTCGTCCGAGGATATGCCCTACACGCCGCTCGAGACCTTCTTGGATGCGCTGACGGCGGTGCATCGCGAGGACCCTCTTGAGCGCGGCGTGCTCAGCTCAGCGGACTGGAAAAGTGTGGCCCGCGAGATGAACGACGTCCTGCTCGATCGGCGTCGTGGCTTCGAGCGCCTTTACGACCTCGTGCAGTGCCGCAACGAGAGTGATTCGGAGATCTGCGAGTAGCTATACGAAGCCGTGCTCATCCTCCAGGGTTGAGCGCGGTGTAGAGCACCAGGGCCAAAAGGCCCAATACCACGGTTGCTAGCGCCACTGAGACGAGGCCGCTGCGCTGTTTGTTTTGTGCGGCAAACTCGTCTGTCGCATCGATCAGATCCCGAGAAATCGTGTCCTCTAGTGCTTCGCGATGTGCGCTGCTCTGGGCCGTCTCGCGTGTCCAAAGCTCAGGTTTGCTATCGAGTCTGCTGCCGCTCTGGATCTGAGCCGAGCACAGCTCGACGACGAAATGCGAGACGTCCTGAGGGCGTACGACTAAGCCTTGATCGACGAGGTAACGCTCGAGGGCTTGATGCAATGCACCTGCGGACGAGAAGCGTTTGTCGCGCGACTTGGCCAGGGCTTGCGCGACGATGTTGTCGAGTCCCTTCGGGACCTGAGGCTTGAGAGCGCGCACGCGGGGCGCGGGGTCATCACCTACGATCGCGCCCATGGTTTCGTACTCGCTTGCGCGGTGAAACAGCGCCATGCCTGTCATTGCCTCGTACATGCAGGCACCGAGCGAGAACACGTCGGCACGTCCATCCAAGGTTTGGCCCTGATATTGCTCGGGCGACATATAGGCAAACTTACCCTTGAGCATGCCGGCGTCGGTCTTTTGACGCTGGGTTTCGGCCTTGGCGACGCCGAAGTCAAGTAACTTGACTTTACCATCAAAGCTTACCATCACGTTGTCTGGCGTGACGTCGCGGTGCACGAGCTTCATCGGCCTGCCTTCAGCGTCTTTGGCGTGGTGCGCGAACTCGAGCGCTTCGGCGACCTCGGCTGCGATGCGCGCCACGAGCTGATGCGGGATGCCGCCGTCACCCCGGTCGAAGAGAGCCTTGTGCATCTCCGTGATCGACACGCCTTGCACCCACTCCATCGCGATGAAGTACTCGCCGTCGCGCTCGCCGAACTCGTAGATCGCGCACAGGTTCGGGTGCGTAAGGTTCATCGCCAGCTCGGCTTCGTGTAAAAACATCTCGACGAAGCGCGGATCATTGGAGACATGGGGCAATATGCGCTTGAGCACGACGCAACGCGTGCCGCGGCCCGGGCCTTTCTCCCGTGCAAGAAAGATCTCCGCCATACCGCCGATGGCGAGTCGGCCAAGGATGTCAAAACGTCCGAACTGAGCGATGGCAGGGAGCGCGAGGTGCCGGGCAGTCATGGGGGGGTCGGTTCGATTGTAAGGTGCGCGGCCCGTGCCCCAGGCCAAAAAGTTGATCCCAGCTGCTCAACTATGTGTACCTGAACGCACTTCTCGGTTCGAAGGAGGCCTCGGATGGCAATGGCAGAGACAGCGAGCGCAGGCATGGCGAACGGCGCAGCGGGTGCGCTCAAGACGCAACGAACGTCGGTGAGCGAGTCGCAGCTGCTCGACGTGTTGTATGAAATCCTGGCGCAGGGCGGCGATCCGCACGGTGAGCTCACGGGCCCCGAGATCGAAGCGTTCTTGCACGAGCATGCGCGAGCGCCGAAATCCCAAGCCGAGATGCTGGCATTTTTCGCGCGCTACGAGCTGTCTACGGACCCTACCGTGTACGGTGCGGACGCGGAGCTGGGGCCTATTGCAACCGGGCTGCATCGCGAGCGGGGACCTTTATCGTCGGCGTTTTCCCTCGATGAAGCCATGTCTGATGGCCCACACGTAGAAGAGCCGATCACGGGCTCGCATGCGATTGGGAAACTGTCTGCCCCGTCGCTTTTCGCGCCGGCGACCTTGGCACCCAGCGCTCCCTTCGTCGCGCCCGCCGTGCCGCACGTCAACCCAGGCGCCCCGGTTTGGTTGCGCGCGTCGGTGGCGCTGCTTGCAATCCTGCTCGTCGGCGGCGCTGCGTTCAGTTACACGCGCGCGCAGAATCTGCAGAACGAGCTCAGTCAGGCGCAGCTTCAGCAGCGCAGTACCGATGCTGCGCTGACCGGATTAGAGCAGCGTGCCTCGCAGCTTCAGAGCGCCCTGCGTGACAGCGAAAGTGGGCGTCGCTCCCTGGACGTTACCTTGCAAACGTACATGTCCGAGCAAGCCACTCAGCGGCAGGCGGAACAGGCAGCGCTGCAGAAGCTGCTCGGCCCGCGCTACGAAAAGCTCACGCTGCAGGCGTTGTCGAGCGCGCCGTAAACGTCTCGCGCATGATCTGAACGCAAGGGTAGGGCGCACCTCGGGTCGCCCTGCTACGTGGCTGCGCGTGTCTGAGATGCGCACCTTGTTTCGCCTTGCGGGCCCGCTGGTCGTGTCGCAGCTCGGGCAGATGCTGCTCGCCACCGTCGATACGCTGCTTGCGGGTCGACTGAGTGTGCAGGCGCTGGGTGCGGTTACCCTTGGCAGCCTGTTTCAGGTCGCAACGATGGTGCCCGCCTATGGTGTGGTAATGGGGCTCGACCCCTTGGTGAGCCAGGCGCATGGAGCCGGGCGCCCAGACGATGCAGCGCGTGCGATGCAGCGCGCAGTCGTGATCGCGCTTCTGCTGTCTGTACCCGTCGCCCTGAGCTGGTGCTGGACCGAGGAAATGCTCATCGCGCTCGGCCAGTCCGCGCAGCTCGCGGCGCAAGCGGAAGTCTTCACGCGCGTTCAATGGTTCACAGCGCCCGCGTTCTTGCTGTACGGCGCCCAAGTGACCTACTTGCATGCGCGCGGCATCGTGCGTCCAAGCGTGATCGTCATGCTGCTTGCCAATCTGTTCAACGCGCTTGCGGTGTGGGCGTTGATGTTCGGCAAGCTCGGTCTGCCAGCTTACGGTGTGTGGGGTGCGGGCCTTGCAACGGGACTCACGCGCGTGGTCATGGCGCTTTTGGCCTTCGGCGTCTTGCTCGCACTCAAGCTCGCGCGCGAAGCTTTCGTGCCCTGGCAGCTGGGGCTGGGCGACGCGGCCAATTTCAGAAAGCAGCTCCAGCTCGGTATCCCGCTCGGCCTGACACTGGCCCTAGAGCTATGGGCGTTTCAGATAGGCACGTTGATCGCTGGCCGCATCGGCCAGACTCAGCTCGGAGCTCACAGCATCGTGATGAATCTGGCGTCGGTCGCGTTCATGGTGCCCCTCGGCATTTCAATGGCGGCATCCACCCGCGTAGGCACGTTGATCGGAGCCAATGCGTCGGAGCGCGCACAGCAAGCTGCACAGGCTGCGCTCAAGCTGGGCGGCGGCTTTGCAGCCGGCTCGGCCACGGCGTTCATTGTCGCTGGGCCCAGCCTCGCTCGCATGTTTAGCGCCGACCCTGCGGTGATTGCCGCCGCCGTCAGCGTGATGCCGATCGCTGCTGCCTTTCAACTGATGGACAGCCTGCAAGCCGTGGGCGCGGGTGTGCTGCGCGGTATGGGACGCCCCAGGCCCACTGCTGTGCTCAACTTCATCGGCTACTTCGTGCTCGGCTTGCCCCTGGGTGCGGTGCTTGGTCTCTCGACGCCGCTCGGACTGCGGGGCGTCTGGCTCGGTTACGCAGCCGGGCTCACGGTGGTGGCGGCGGGCCTGGTCGGTTGGGTGCTGTTGCGCGGTCCACGCACGGTGCGCCCACTCTCACAGCAATGCTAGGCTCGGGCGAACCATGACGGTTCCGTTCCCTGAGACTTATCAAACCCTGGGCGGTGTTCGCGTTCGCCGCATCGTCGAAGACGTAATCGGACGCGGCGCGATCGATCAGCTCGCAAGCGACCTTGACGTGCGACGCGGCGTGCTGCTGCGATCGAATTACGAGTACCCGGGCCGTTACACGCGCTGGGACTTCGGCTTTGTCGATCCGCCACTCGCCTTCGTAGCCAAGGGACGCACGCTCAGCGTCGAGCCGCTCAACGCGCGCGGCGATGTTCTGCTGCCCGCGTTCGAGCGTACGCTGCGCGCCTGCGAAGCTATCGAGAGCTGTGCGCGGCAGGGCCGCCATCTGGTGGCCGAGATTGCAGAGCCGTCCGGTACGTTCACGGAAGAGCAGCGCACCCGCGTACCCACGGTGTTCAGCGTTCTACGCGCGCTCGTTGCAACGTTTCGCAGCAGCGCCGATCCACACCTTGGCCTATATGGCGCCTTTGGCTACGACCTGACGTTTCAGTTCGATCCCGTCAAGCGTAAGATCGCGCGGCCCGAAGGACATCGCGACCTGGTGTTGTACTTGCCCGACGAGCTCGTCGTAGTCGATCACATGCGCGAGAGCGCCGAGATTGTGCGTTACGATTTCGAGGTCGATGGCCGTTCGACGGTGGGACTGCCGCGCACCGGCGCCCGTGCCAGCTTTTCGCCCGCTGCCAGTGTCGAGAGCGAATGCGATCACGTGCCCGGCGAATACGAAAAGATCGTGGAGAAAGCCAAGATTGCCTTCGCACGCGGCGATCTGTTCGAAGTCGTGCCCGGTCAGACGTTTCTGCGCGCCTGTAAGACCGCGCCGAGTGCCGTGTTCACTCGCTTGTGCGCGACCAATCCCGCACCTTACGGTTTTTTCATCAACCTAGGTGAGTCTGAGTATCTGGTTGGCGCGTCACCTGAAATGTTCGTGCGCGTCAACGGTGAGCGCGTCGAGACTTGCCCGATTTCCGGCACGATCGCGCGTGGAGGAGACGCTATCGCCGATGCTCGGCAAATCCTGGAGCTACTCAACTCGACGAAGGACGCCTCCGAGCTCACGATGTGCACCGATGTCGATCGCAACGACAAGTCGCGCGTGTGTCGCCCGGAGAGCGTACGCGTGATCGGACGTCGTCAGATCGAGATGTACTCGAAGCTGATTCACACAGTCGACCACGTGGAGGGCATGCTGCGTCCCGGTTACGACGCGATCGACGCGTTTGTGACCCACACCTGGGCTGTCACCGTCACAGGCGCCCCGAAGCTGTGGGCGATGCAGTTCATCGAAGACAACGAGCACAGCGTGCGCGCCTGGTATGGTGGTGCGGTGGGTAAGATCGGCTTCGATGGTGGACTGAACACCGGCCTTACCTTGCGCACGATTCGCATCCAGCGCGGTGTCGCGCAAGTTCGAGCGGGGGCAACCTTGCTTTACGATTCCGACCCCGCGGCCGAAGAGCGCGAGACCCGACTCAAGGCATCCGCCTTACTCGAAGCTATCGAGTATCGTGGGCCCGCTAGCAAGGGGAACGACGACGGAAAGGGGGCGGTCGGCGTCGGCAAGCGCATCCTGTTCGTCGATCACCAGGACTCGTTCGTCCACACGCTGGCAGGTTACTTTCGTCGCACCGGCGCCGATGTGACGACCTTACGTTATGGCTTTGACCCGAAGGAATTCGATAGGCTCGCACCCCATCTCGTGGTCCTGTCTCCGGGCCCTGGTTGTCCGAAGGACTTTGGCATGGAGCACACGATCCGCGAGGCACTCGCGCGCAGCTTGCCGCTTTTCGGCGTGTGCCTAGGCCTGCAAGCGCTGATCGAGTATTTCGGTGGCGAGCTCGGAACACTCCACTATCCCATGCACGGTAAACCCTCAGAGGTCGTGATCAAGGGCGGCAAGCTATTCGAGGGTATTTCCGCGCCCTTTGTCGCCGGCCGCTATCACTCGCTGCATGCTGTGCGCGTACCAGCTGAGTTTACAGTGACGGCTACCGCGGATGATCCGCCGATCGTCATGGGTATCGAGCACCAGACCTTACCCATTGCGGCGGTGCAGTTTCATCCGGAGTCGATCCTGACAGCGGATGGCGAGCGGGGCTTGGCGATCGTGCACAACTGCGTGCGCCACCTCGCCAAAGCTTGATGCGCTCAGCGTCGCTCACCCACGCGAGGGATTCGCCCTACGGATTGGAAGTGGTGATCAGCGCTTCGAGCTTGGCTTCGGCCTGACCGGAGTCGAGCGCGCCGCGCGCAAGATCGATGGCCTGTCGCCAGTCGGCGGCCTTTTCCGCAACGCGCAGGGCGGCGGCGGCATTGAGTAAGGTCATGTCGCGCGGCGCCCCCTGTTCTTTGCGCGAAAGAATGTCGCGTACCAGCTGCGTTGCGTGCGTGAGATCCTTTGCCATTACCTGCTCGATCGGGGAGCGCGCGAGACCGACGTCCTCAGGGGTAATCTTCTCGACGTGCAGCTCGCCCTGAACGACGTGAACGATTTCGGTGGGCGCCGAGATCGAAAGCTCGTCGAGCCCATCCTGCGAATGCACGACCATGGCGCGCGTCGTGCCAAGTGCGCGCAGGGCCAAGGCCATCGGCTCGAGAAAGCGCTGATCGTACACACCCAGCACCTGGCGCTTGGCACCGGCCGGATTGGTCAATGGACCCAGCAAGTTGAAGATCGTGGGCACGCCCAGGGCGAGGCGCACCGGCATCACGTGCTTGGTGGCGGGGTGATGATGGATGGCAAAGCAGAAGCACAAACCCGCCTGATCGATGCAGCGCGCCTCGGTCTCTAGATCCGCGTCGACGTTGACGCCGAGTGCTTTGAGTACCTCGGCCGAGCCGCGACCTGTGCGCGAGCGGTTGCCATGCTTGGCCACTTTGACGCCGCAAGCCGCAGCCACGATCGCAGCCGCGGTCGAAACGTTGAACGTCTTGGGCGCGCCCCCCGTGCCGCAGGTGTCGACGAGCGTTTCCGGATCGGAGGCCGCCGGTACTCGCGCCACGTGCTCGCGCATGACCTGGGCTGCCCCTAACAGCTCCTCTGGGGTCGGCACACGCAGCGCGAGCATACCCAGTAGGGCGCCCATTTCGGCGTGACTGACTTCGCCCGACATCATGGCGGAGAACGCAGCGCGCGTTTCGTCGGCGGTCAAATCGCCGCGACTCAGTAAGATGCGCAAGGTCGGAGTGAGACTTGTCGACATACTCAGAACGACACGCTTTCCCACACCTCGCCAAAGCACAGCACGAGCTGGGCAAAGCCGGCGGCCAAGCCGAGCGCGCCGCCGACCACGATAAGCTTCCATTCGTCCTGCTGAAACGCAGGCCGCAGCACGCCTTCGAAGCTAGTGGCGTCGAGCCGTTTCATGCGCTTCATCAGCTCGCCTTGAATGTCCATGGTGCGGGCGGTGAACTGCTCGAGAAAGCCGCCGGGCTTGGGCAGCTCAGCCTCCAGCCGCGCGAACATCTCGGCGCGCAGTGCATCGCGCTTGTCCGCGGGAAACAGCATCGAGGCCATGGGATGTTGCTCGTACTTGTCGAGCAACGCGCCCATGTGTTTTTCGACGATTCCGAACAGGATCTTACCATGCTCGCCAGAGGTGATAGTCTGTACGATGTTGCGCGGATTCATCACTTTGCTGCTGATGTTGGTCGCGTAAAGCTCGGCCACTTCCTGTTGGCGCTTGTGAAACAGCGCCTGCACGACAAACGGACCTATCTTCGTCGGTTGCTGCGGCTCGAACACCAACTTGAGCGCGATCCAGTTGGTTGCGTAACCCACCGCGAAGCCCGCCAAGGGTAAGGTCCACCAGACTGGTATCGCGACCCATTGCAGCATCTGTAAGACGCCGAAGGGCAGTCCGAAGTACCAGCCGGATGCCTTGATGAATTGAAATTCGTTCTCGCCAACGCTGCGGAACATGACGCTGATGACCTTCTTGTCTCGCGCCACCTCGTTCATCACGACTTTTTTGAGGTCGATGATCCTGTCCATGTTGTCATGGAAATCTTGGAGAATGCCGATCGTGGCCTGTTCGATCTCGCTGCGCAGCATGCTCCGAATCACTTGCTGGGCCTGCGGTGCCATGCCCGACCAAACTGTGGGTGCATGCTTGCCGATCACGTCTTGTAGCGTTTGATCTGTCATCTGATCGAGCGCAGGACCAAGTTCTTTGACGGTCTGCTTGGCATCAAAGCCGGCGAACAGATCCTTCAGGTTCAGCAGCTTGCCGAGGATCAAGTCCGTTGATCGCGAAGCCAGCGTGAGCGCGGATGCAGGTACGATGCCCTGCCAGCCCAAGTAAGGTTTGATGCCGACGAACTCTGTCGGTTCAAACATCATTCGCACAGCGACTGCGTTGGTCCACCAGCCGACTCCACCGCTGACAAGCGGGATGATCCACGTCTGCCAGCCGCCCGCGATGATCAAGTCTAAAAACGTCATAGGCATTCCCATCCCAAACATCGGCGGGTGCCCTGGCTCGGGAGCGAGCCTAGGCCGGGCCACATGTTAATGCGCCGAGGCGCTGTCATCTCAAGTTCGCTGCGCGCATCACAAGTCAGCTGCGGTCTCTCAAGTCAGCTGCGCATCGAGCCAGGCGGTCAGCTCTTTGGCGATATCATCGCGGTTGGTCTCGTTGAACAATTCGTGACGTGCGCCCGGATAGACCCGACAGGTCACAGACTCCATGCCCGCGGTCTTGAGTGCAGCCTGCAACTTGCTGATGCCCGCCAAGCCGTTGTTCACAGGGTCGAGCTCACCCGCGATCAGATAGATTGGCAGTGTCTTGGGCATGCGGGCGATGTTCTTTGGGGTGCACATCTCGGCCATTCCGCCGAGCACGTCCCACCACAATTGTGTCGTACAGTCGAAGCCGCAATACGGGTCCTCCACGTACTTGTCTACTTCGGCATCATCGCGGCTAAGCCAGTCGCAGGAGGTGCGGTTGGGCTCGAAATGCTTGTTGAATGCACCAAAGGTAAGCTTCTTGAGGACAGGGCTTGTGCCCCGCTTGCCCAAGCGTGCTCGTTCGGCTGCGACGATCACGCGCGGCGCTTGGTAGGCGATCGGATGATCATGGGTGGTGCCGCAGAGCAAAAGGCCTGCGAGCGCGTCTCCCCGCCTAAAGGCAAGCGCACGGGCGATATACGAGCCCATGCTGTGGCCGAGCAAAAAGACCGGCACTCCAGGGTGCCGTCCCTTAACCCCATCGAGCACCTCTTGTAGGTCCGACACGACACTCTTCCAACCAGCGTGATCGGCAAAGTGGCCGAGGTCCGCGGCACTCGTTGGCGTGCGGCCGTGCCCACGATGATCCGGTGCGTAGACCGCATATCCCTCGCTCGTCAGCCCCTCGGCCAAGCGCGCGTAGCGTGCGCTGTGTTCGCCCATCCCGTGGGATATGAGCACGACAGCACGCGGGGCTTTGGCTTCCAGATCGTCGGGAACAAATGAGCGCACGAACACGGATGTGCCGTCGCGCGCGGAGACTCGAAATTCGCTGGCCTGCATCGGGCGCAAATGTACCCTGCGAGCGGCTCAGTTTCGCGTACAATTCCACACGATGAGCGCGAGACCTGCGTGACCCTGCGCGATAGCAACCTCGACAAGCTCGATCGACGCGTATTCGACGTATTGATCGTAGGCGGCGGCATCAACGGTGCGGTCAGCGCCTCGGCCCTTTCTTCGCAAGGCGCCAAGGTGGCGCTGATCGATCGCGGCGACTTCGGCGGCTTCACAAGCCAGGAGAGCTCCAACCTGGTCTGGGGCGGCATCAAGTATCTCGAGAGCTTTGAGCTCGCCCTGGTGCGCAAGCTCTGTATGTCGCGTAACCGTCTGATCCGCGCCTACCCGTCGACCGTGCGCGAGATTCGCTTTTTCACCACGCTCGAACGCGGGTTTCGCAAGGGACGCTTGCTGCTGTACCTCGGTACCTGGCTTTACTGGCTGTTTGGCAATCTGTTCACAGCGCGACCACGTTTGCTTTCGGTTAAGGACATCGGGCGCGAAGAACCGGTCGTCAACACCGAGCGCAGCATCGGCGGCGTCGAGTACTCGGATGCCTACCTCGTCGACAACGATGCTCGCTTCGTCTTCAACTTCATTCGCTCCGCGATCAATCACGGCGGTATCGTTGCGAACTACGTCGAGTCCCAGGGCGCGACCCGCGATGAGAATGGCCTATGGGTATGCACGGCCCGCGATGTCTTGAGCGGTCGCACCATTCACGTGCGCGCCAAGGTCATGATTAATGCTTGCGGCCCCTCTGTCGATTCGCACAACCAAGCCGTGTCGATCTCGACCGAACATCGCCACGTGTTTTCGCGCGGCGTGCATCTGATTGTCGAGCGCATCACCTCCCAAAGCCGCGTGCTCACGTTCTTTGCCGACGATGGCCGCTTATTCTTCGTGATACCGCTCGGCCCTAAAAGCTGTATCGGCACCACCGACACGCGCCAAGAGGCGCTTCCGCCCAGGGTTCTGCCCGAAGACCGCAGCTTCATCCTCGACAACATCAATCGACGCTTGCGGCTTGAGCATCCGCTCACGGAGTCGGACATCCTCGCCGAGCGCTGCGGCGTGCGACCGCTCGTGGTCGCTGCCAGCGCGAGCAAGGGTAATACTCAGGATTGGACGCAGCTCTCCCGCAAGCACGTAATCGAAATCGACACCGCTCAACGTCATCTGAGTATCTTCGGAGGCAAGCTTACTGATTGCCTCAACGTGGGAGACGAAGTGGCGCGCATCGTGCGCGACCTTGGCCTGACGCTGCCCTACGCGGGGCATCGCTGGTACGGCGAGCCACCCGACGAAGTGCGTGACGAGTTCTTCCATCAGGCGCGCTTGATGGATTTGGACGCGCTGACCTCGCCTGATTCTTCAGAGCCGCTCTCGACCCGCCTCTGGCGGCGCTACGCAGAGAGTGCGCTGCGCTTGATCGAAGACATCCGGGCCGATCCAGGCATGGCCGAGGTCCTGATCCATGGCACCGAGTACATCCGTGGCGAGCTGTATCACGCAGCCCGGCGCGAGATGATCACCAAGTTGGGCGACTTCCTGCGCCGTCGCTCCAAGATCGCGCTGATCGCCAAGCCCGAGACCATCCGCGACGCCCCGGGTCTGTTTGAAGCCTGCCGCATCCTCTTTGGAGACGACGCGGAGGCGGAGTTCAAAGCGTACTTCGGGGTAGCTCCTTCGACAGAGCTGATGCGCGCCTCTGTTCGCCCACCGAGCCCGGAAGGCTGGGGTGCTGCGAGCTGAGTTGTAGCAAAAAGGCATGGCCCATTTCGGATTTGCAGGCCTGCAAGGCGCGTTGCTTCAGAAACGCACGATTGCAGAACCACTCGCCCTACGCGCTTGCGAATTGATCAATCATTTCGACAGGGCGATGCTTGGCACGCCTCTCGCTATTAGCCAGACCATGGTTAGTTGGTCTGGTGCTCAATCCCCCCCGGGACTCCCCTCCCGAACGTCAGACTAACCTGCCAAGGGCAGCTCAGCCGCCGCCGGTACCCCCCTGCCGGCGCCCCTCCCCCCGTGTGCTGAGCTGTCCAAATCATCTCCCCTGTCGCGCGCGGCTTGGCCCCCCCAAGCCGCGCGCTGCCTTTTTAAGCATCGCGCTCACGGCCCCGCCTTTCGCCGTTGCAGCGCATCTGGCCGAGAGCGCGCAGTTGAAAAGCTGCGAGCACGCGGACAGGCCCGCTCCTGGCGAGGGC
>JBBSJC010000018.1:0-33330 GCA_038257655.1 Polyangiales bacterium
AGCCCACTCGCCTGATAGCGACCTACCATCTCGATCCACTCCGCGCGGTTACGCCGCCGGATCTCCACACCGATTTGCTTCATGCACCCGATCTAGCGCATGCAAAACACTCAGGTGCGAACCGTCCGTGGGAGGTGTACCGCGCAGCTGCTTTCTCCAGTCGGTCAGCTGCGAGCTGTACAGGCCCTCTTGGCGCAGCAGGGCTGCAACCTTGCCTCGGCCCTTGCAGGCATCGACCAGGCCGAGGATACGGAGCTTGTATTCCCCGGTGAAGCGGCGACGATGGCGCCGGTCGTTCGCGGGATCTGCGACCACTTCGGTGGTCTCGACGGTGGGTGGCTTCGGCATGAGTTGGGCTCCAATATTCGCCCTCGCTACAGAGATTTCCAGATCCCTGTGGCTCACCCTTTACTGACACGGAGGGCATCCTCCAATTGATGATTTTGAAAGACGTTTCGCTGACTACTGCGCAGCGCTCAACCTGGCGAAGACGCGCAAGTCCCATGCGTGTATCCTCCCATGCGCCAGAAGCAGTGAACCCTCGAGTCGGGTCCGAAATGGTATACGAGCCGCAACCGTCGCCCTTGATCGTGGGCCGCTTCAAGTGCGGGCGTCACCTGGGCAGCTAGGCGAAAGTAGAAACCTCGCGCCGCGCTCTGCCCGTAAATTCGACGGCTGGCAATCTTGAGGCGCTCAAATTCAAGTGACCGCAATTGCCAGGGGTTTGATTCTGCCTCAAAGTCCCGCACTGCGTTCTGGTGCGCACGTAACCACCGGAAGGTCCTGTTGTAGATGTGGAACCTGCGTCCGCAGCCAGTCCTTGCTTGTTTGCTGCTCGGTCCCTTGGCTGGCCTCGCCTGGTCCAAGGGGGAAATGCTCCCAAGCATCATGGTGTGCTCATTTAGTCTGTCGCTGCTGGGCATGGCTGGAGCAGGCGTCCTCGCGCAATCATTGATCGATGGCGTCGGTGTCCTACCTGCCGTGCCGGTGCGTCGATCGCAGCCCGGTGTTTTTCAGCTGTTGTGGTTTGGACAGCTAGCTCTGTTCGCGCTCGCGCTCGCGCTTACGCCTTTTGCCGCGTTGCTCGCCGATCGCACCGGCTGGCACGTGCCGCTGAAGCTCTCTCTGCCGCTCGCTCTATTCGGCCTGGCTTACATTGCGCAACGTAAGCGTCGGCTCGATGCGGGTCTTGTGCGCTGTCTGCCCGGCGTGAGCATCGTCCTCGCGGCACTGGTGGGGTTAGGGCTCTTCCGCGGCGTCGCGCTGCATTCGTTTCATGCTGGTGCGCTAGGCCACGACACCCAACAGCACCTCTACTGGACCGAGCACATCTTTGACTACGGTTACCTGCCGTTTGCCGCGCGTGGCACCGACCTTCTCGAGGAATATCCACGCTTCCTTCACCTGCTTACCGCGTGCTGGAGCGCGCTAGGATTTGCGCCGACTACCGGTCCTTACCTCAAGCTGATGCCGCTCTTGCAACTCGCGTTGACCGCTGGGTTCACCGCAGAGCTTTTGCTGAGTCCGCAGGCCGCCGCTGCGCGGAGTAAAAGCGTTACCTTCGCAGGCGTCTTCGTGGGTGGCTTTCTCGCATGGCATCTGACACGTGGCAGCGGTCGGGGGATCATGCCGCTCGCGAACCTGTCGGGCCTACCTCGCTTCTCCGCGGCATGGGCGCTGTTCGGCCTACCAATGCTCGTGCTTGCCCATCGCGTAGGAACCTTACGCAACGGCGTTCCATGGCTGCTTGCAGGTATACCCGTTTACGGCGCGATCGCCGCGGGAATCAACCCCGCGCTCGCCGTGCTCTACGTCGCGTTCACGCTGCCGTTTAGCGCACTACTGTTCGCTTTCACGGGTATGGACATGGGCTCTTGCGCGCGCGCTTGCGGGTGGCGCAAGCCCTTACTAGCAGGGTGCGTCGCCACCGCGCTGCTGCTCGTGGCCAATACCTTCGTGGTGAACGCACTGGTCGCGGTGCCCATGGTAAACAGGACGCTAGCTTGGGTGGGCATCCGGACCAGCTCGGCGGCGCTTGATAGAGGCCACTGGATATCCGAGCCAAAGCAGGCGGTATTTTGTGACACGGACCTGGTCGCTTGCGTGGCCACTCGACTCAGAGGGTCGCTGCAGGCCAGCATCGAGCAGCTGTTCGAAGAACTTTCCTTCGGGACCTTACCAACCATACCAGAGTCTAAGTACAGCATTTGGTACTGGCTGGTGTTCGCGACACCATGGGTGGTTATTGCCTTTACCATCTTGCGTCGCACGCAACGCCCGGCGATCGAGAAACCCGCGCTGCGGCTGTTGGGGGCGATCGGCGCCGCCACCGCGCTCAGCAGCGTGTCGGTGGTGTGCTTTCAGTTCCTACTGCTTTCGGTCGCCTCAGTGGGAGCATTATGGTCGCTTCTGGCAGGCTACTACGCCCTCCATCCACGATGGCTCGGGTCGTCGCTGCAAGTCATGCTCGCCCTTTCTTCCTGGCTGTTCATGCCAGTATTCGTGTTAAGGCCGCGGATCGCGGCGCTCTCCATCGCGAGCGTGGCGCTCCTGCTGTTTGTAACGCTCTCTTCTCTTCACCCGCGTAAGCTCGCAAAACATCCATTCAACCAGAAAGGCGCAAGAATCGATTGGCGCGAGCTGCGCGCTATCTCGGCCCTGAACCGGTTCGTGCCGGAGCATGAGGCCGTGTTAATACCCGCCCGCTACCATACTCTGAATGAGCGTGAGCACATTCTGACGGCGAACACCCCCCTTGGTTTGATTGCCTCCCACCTCGACACCGGACTCTTGTTTGCGTTTTCCCTAGGCACGGGAGCTGACTACGGATGGGCAGATTTGGCCGAGACGTTCTGCGGTCCTTCAGCGGAGGCCCGCAGTATGCTCTTGCGCCACGCCCGCGTGCGCTGGGTGCTGCTACGAGACAAACGCGCAAGCTCGCGGAGACACTTCGATAACTTTCGTTGGTCCTGCGGTATCGCGATGTCTGATTTGCAGGCCGAGTTCCCGCCTGCCTGGCGACGAGGCGATCTGGCACTGTACCGCATCTCTCCGTAGGCCAGCGTCAACCCAGCCTAGCTCCGAAGGCCTGGGGGACCGTGTCGGGGCGTAGTTCTGAGAAGAGCGAGCACGATGCGTCGCAATCTGGAGGCTTGGCCTAAGCTCGCGGGCGTCGAGCCGACGACCCACAAGCTCGCTCGCCGCCCCGGCGGCAAGGTGCGAGTCGAGCTCGCTCGCGTCCGCTACAAGACCCTCGAAATCGACGCGGAGGATAAGATGGAAATCATCACTGCTGGGATGCCGAACGAGATGCTTCCGGGATCCGTCATTGCCCCCCAGCTTGCTGCCCACATGATCCATGAAAATCTGGGCAAGGGTATGCCGCTCTTTCGCATCGAGGACTCCTTTGCCTGCGACGGCGTCCCAATCAGCCGTGGAACGCTGGCGCGATGCAAGCACCTTGTCGGCGAAGTGCTGCTCAGTGCCCAGAGAACACGAGGCACGCGGGCTCGTGTGAATGAGCTGGGCGAATGCAAAGCTCGCGCTCCGGGGCCGCAATGTCAGTGCGCGCGCCAAAACGCGATGCGTCGCTTCCAATCTTGCGCTTCGAGCTGCTCGGCAAGGCTCACGTCGTTGAGGGCTGCGATCGCGTCAAAGCTTTGCAGCGCTTCGTCGAGCTCGCCGATGTTGAAGGCCGAAATGCCTCGCAATCGATGCGCTTCGACCCGCAACCGCCGCGTGGCGAGGCCGCGCTCAAACGCTTCGTCGAATAGAGGTTTGGCCAGGTCGTCGCGCCCGGCGGCGCTGAGCTGGCGGGCTGCGAGATAGGGCCCGAGGCCATCTTTACGCAGCGTCGAAATCTGATGGATCGCATGCATGCTGGTGCGGATGTCGGTGTTGCGACCGGGGGTGCCGATCAGAAGCTCGGCAATGTAGCTGCGCACGGGATCCCCGGCTTGGATGCCTAGTAGCTTCACTTCGATTTGCCGTAACTCAGCTTCGGGCAACGGCTGCGCGAGCAGGGACTTGTAGGCTTGCTCGGCCTGTGAATGGTCACCGCGCAGGGAAGCTGCGTCTGCAAGGCCTACACGGGCGCGCGATACGATAGGCGACGGTGCGTGGAGCTTCCCACTGAGCTGGCTTAGCTGACGCTGTGCGGCACCTGTACTGCCGGTTCGTGCCAGCGTCGTGATCAACGTGGCGCGCACCGCCATGTCATTGGGGTCGATCTCGAGCACTGCGCGGCATTTCGCAATCGCGCGTGTCGTATCTCCCGCATTCAGTGCGCCTGCAAGCTCGGCCTCCAGCCGCTCGACTGTGTGTGGACAAACCTGCGAAAACACGCCAGGTCGCTCAAAGCGTGCTGCGGCCAAAGCTTGGGCATGATCAGGGAGGGGCACGCGATCGAGCGCCGCATGCCACTCCGCTTCGAGGGCACTCCACGGCTGCTTGAGAACCGCGATCACGTCCGCCCGACGATAGATCTCGCGCACCACCTTGGGTCCGCGCGTATCGAGCACATGCCTTAGGAAGCTGCCCGCCAGCGTGTACGCCATTGCCTGGTTCTTGCCGAAGAACGAAGGGCCGAGCATGGCTTGCAAGGAGGGGGCAACCTTTGCCAGGTGCGCTGCCTTTGCCCATTGATGGGCCGTGAGCTCGTCGCGGGCAGTGGGCTCGAGTGCGACGGCCAGTCCCTCGATCAAGGTGGGTTCTGGAATCAGACCGCCCAGGTGCCCCGCGATGCCGAAGGGGCCCCGGGCGGCGTGTCGCGCCACGATATGGGCGAGCTCGTGGGCCAGCACGGGATGGGGAAAGTCTGCGAGCTGCAGATAGACTTCGCGCCGCCAGGGTTTGGCGATGTACACGCGCGCGGCGCCCATCAGTTGGCGTTTCTCGTGGGCCGAGCGAAAGAAGAAAGCCGTGACGCGTTCGGTTTCACGCACCCCGAGGCGCGCTTCCAGTTGACCCACGCGAAAGTCGCAATCGCGGGCCAGGCGTTGGGCCTGCTGCATGTCGAGCTCGCGCGGAAGCACGACGCGACAGCGCGCGCTGTCGATAACCAGCCCAAGCCGCGCCTCGATCAACGCCGTGCTCGTGCGCTGACCGCGCTCGAGTGAGCTGCGCTCGACGAAAACAGCGCCGAGGGTAGCTGCCACCGCCAGCGAAAGGATGACGGGATGGGCGCCTCCACGTTGCGGTCGCAGGAGCCCTGTGCGTCGGTCGCGAAAGGCGACCACCAGGGCCCACAGGGCTGCGCCGATCAGCAAATCCAAGGCGCGCTGCTGCAACCAAGCTGCAGGAATTTCAATGCGTCGATCGTAGAAAGTGCCGGGAAAATAGCCGAAGAAACGCCCCAACGCGAAAATGCCCGGGGTGGCCATGAAATCGTAAATCGCCTTGATGATTGCCACCGGCGGCGTGGCGACCGCGAGCAGAGTGGCAAGCCACGCCCGCTGCATGCTGCTACCGATCGCGACGCCGACCACTGCAGCCAAGGTACTGCCGGCCCAGGGACCGAGCGCGATGAAGGACAGGCCCGCAAATGGCTCACAGGTCTTGAAGCGCAGCGCATTGAGCGCGAGCAAGACGACTGGGATCGTGACGAGGAGCCAGGCGCAAGCGACGGCTTGGCACAGGAGCACACTGCTGGGCATCCTCTCGGACCGAGCGCGAGCGGTCAAGCGGGCAGCGATGGCAGCGGCCCACGGCGGCAGCAGGACGCCGAGCACGAGCGCCCCTTCGGGGCCGAGCGTGCCAAACAACGGCACCGCACAAAGCGCGACACCTGTGACGAGCGCAAAGCCCGCGCCCCAGCGCAGCGAACGTAGGCTCAGCAAAGAAGCGATGCGAGATGGTTGGCGTGGCACGGCAGAGCGCGATGCGCGTCCTATCACGCAGGCATCGGGTGCGCAGCTTCAGCCACGAAAGGCGAGCGCTCGAGCGCGATCGCGAGCACCTCATCGACGCGCGACACGAGATGAATCGTGATCGCCTCGCGGATCTCCTTCGGCACTTCGTCGAGGTCGGGCTCGTTGAGCTTGGGCATCACGATGTGAACGACGCCTGCGCGATGGGCGGCCAAGAACTTGTCTTTAATGCCTCCCACACGCAGCACGTTGCCACGCAGCGTGATCTCGCCCGTCATCGCCACCTCGGGTCGCACTTTGATGCCCGTCAGCATCGATGCGAGTGACACAAGGATGGCAGCGCCCGCGGAGGGACCGTCCTTGGGAATCGAGCCTTGGGGGAGATGAATGTGCACGTCGAGCTTCGACAGGAAATCCGGTTCGAGCCCGAAGCGCGTCGCGCGCGCACGTAAATAGGTGAAAGCAGCAGCGGCCGACTCTTTCATCACATCGCCCATTTGGCCGGTCAGATGGGTGTGACCCTTACCGGGCATGCGCATGGATTCGATGAACATCAGCTCGCCCCCGGCAGGCGTCCAAGATAGGCCGGCTGAGACGCCCACAGCAGCGGCGCGCTCGACCACTTCCTTATCGTGGGTGGGCGGTCCGAGCGTTTCTTGCACGGTTTGCGGATCGCAGGTGACGTAGACGTCTTCGCCCTTGGCGATGCGCACCGCGACGTTGCGACACACGGCGGCCACGCGCTGCTCGAGCGTGCGCACGCCAGCCTCGCGTGTGTAATGGTCGACGATGAAGTCGACGGAGTCGGGCGTGAAATCAAGACGCTCAGGTGTGAGGCCGTGCTCGCTAAGCTGCTTGGGGATCAGAAACTGCTTGGCGATCGACTTCTTTTCTTCACGCGTGTAGCCGGGCAGCTCGATCACTTCCATGCGATCGAGCAGCGGGCCCGGGATCGTGTCGCGTCGATTGGCCGTGGCGATGAACAGCACCTGTGAGAGGTCGACTGAGACTTCCAGGTAGTGATCGACAAAGGCGTTGTTTTGCTCAGGGTCGAGCACCTCGAGCAAGGCGCTGGCAGGATCGCCGCGATTGTCTTTGCCGAGCTTGTCGATCTCATCGAGCACGAGCACGGGATTCTTGGCACCGGCTTTTTTCAGGGCACCGACAAACCGACCCGGGAATGACCCTACGTAAGTTCGACGATGGCCGCGGATCTCTGCTTCGTCGACCACACCGCCCAAGGCGACGCGCACGAACTGACGGCCCGTGGCGCGGGCGATCGAGCGACCAAGCGACGTTTTGCCGACGCCTGGCGGGCCGACCAAACACAGGATGGGGCCGCGTTGACTTGCGCGCAGCTTGCGCACGGCGATGAATTCGACGATGCGGCGCTTGGCGCGATCGAGGCCGTGATGATCTTCGTCGAGCACGCGACGCACTTCGCCGACGTCGAGGCGGTCGGGGGTGGCACGGCCCCACGGCAAGTCCGCGAGCCACTCCACGTAAGTGCGCGCGACCTGATACTCGGCGCCGCTTTGCGCCATGGTGCGCATGCGACTGAGCTGCTTTTTCGCGGCCCGTTCAGCTTCGATCGGTAGCTCGGCGCGCGCCACGCGATCGCGCAGTTGCTCGAGCTCGTCCTCGTCGTCCTCGCCTTCGCCAAGCTCGCGACGGATCGTGCGCATCTGCTGGCGCAGCAAGAACTCGCGCTGCGACCGCGACATCTCCTCTTGTACCATGGTCGAGATCTCCGCTTTGACGCGGTGCACCTCGGACTGACGGTTGAGCAGCTCGGAGACCTTGCGCAGGCGCTCACGCACATCGAGCAACTCGAGCACGCCCTGCTTGAGGGACGTGGTAATCGGAAGATTGGAGGCGACGAGATCGGCGAGTGCGCCAGCGTCTTGCACATTGTCGAGGGCTTGTGCGGCCTCGCGCGGCAGTTGCGGCAACATCGACATCAGCCTGCGCGCGGCTTCGCGCAAATGGACCATCAGCGCTTCGATCTCGACATCGCGGCCCGGCTTTTCGACGATGCGCTCGATGCGCGCTCGCACGGTGGGGCGTGTCTCGAGCTCCTCGACGATACGCATGCGCGCCACGCCTTGCAGCACGACACTGTAGTTGCCCGAGCTGAGCCTTATTACCTTCAGGATGCGTGCAACCGTACCCATCTGATACAGGTCGGAGAAGCCTGGATCTTCGGTTTCTGCTACGCGCTGGGCGACTACCCCGATCGTGGGTCTGTCCCCGCCGAATGCCTCTTCGATCAGGCGGACGGAGCGCGGTCTACCCACATTGACGGGCACCACCGAAGCGGGAAACAACACGGAGTTGCGCAGCGGCAGGATGGGAAGCGTTTCGGGCGGCTTTGGAGGAAGGATCGAATCAGTCATGGCGCTGCACGTAGTTTCCCCTAGTCGCGCCGCACTGACCAGACTTCTGCCAAAGCTTCTGCAAGTCGTGTCATTCTCCGTGAGCCTTGGCGCGTCGCGCTGGCTGTAGTAAGTACTTTGACCGTTTAGGGCTGCTGTGAGAGCGTGTCCTACACGTAAATCGGCATCACGATGCTGATTTACGCATCAGATCGGCAGCCAGATGCCGATGTATCGTTCGGCGGTCGCGCTCTCATCCTGCAAAGACGTTCCCGGTTGGAGGGGTATGGTATCGCTGCGTAACGCGTTCTTGATGACGGCACCACTGCTCACTGCCGGTTGCAACCCTGCTTTTTGGGGAAATTTGGGCGTGTTGGGGGTAACCGTCGCCATTTTTCTGGGCACCGTATTCCTAAGCCGCAGCGGGGAAGCCTCGCGCAGCGCGCTACGTTCGGGCGACTCGAGCACGTCTTCGGTCACAGGCGCAGCCCGCACGGGCGCAGCCCGCACGGGCGCAGCCCGCGCAGGCGCGGCCCACATCGATGCGACCCGCTCGACCGCGTCTCGCTCGACCGCGCCCGGCCGTTCCTGATCACACGCAGATGGCCCCGCCAGTCCTGGACACGAGCTTTCGCGCCCTCGGCGATCTGTCTCTCCTCGATGTAGAGGCGATTCGTCTCCTGCTGCGTGGCGGATCGGTCATCGACTGGTACCGCCTCAACTTCGAGCGGCCGATGGACATCGCCGAGTTCGTCGCGGTGCAGGAGATCCGGCTCGAAGACCCAGCGGACGTCGCACGCGTGGAGGCGATCAAAAACGCGGCAATTAGCTATCTTCGGCGCAACTTCGATTTCCCCGTGCCCAAGCCGGTTGCGCAGGCGGACCTCCCGCACTTGATCGAGCTCGCCTCGTCGCGCGGACATCGTCAGTTGTGCGCCTGCACGATCTTGAAGGTCATGCACATCATCCATCATCTGGATGCGCGCGAGCTCTTGTTCATGTTGCCTGTCTCTGACCAAGAGGTCTTTCACCTCGTCGAAGAGAAGGTGTATCGCGTGATCGGGAGCATGCTGGCCCAGGGCTTTCCGATCTTGGAGTTCATCGGCGGGCGTAAGAACAAAGATTCGCTGTACACGAAGCTGCTGTCGAAGCGCGAAACGATCGCAGCGCAGATTTACGACAAGCTGCGGTTTCGCATCGTGACGCGAACGGCGGACGACATCTGGCCGACGCTGAACTACTTGATGCGGCGCGTCTTCCCGTTCAACTACGTGATCCCCGGCCAGTCGACTAACTCGATGTTCGATTTCAAGTCTTACTGTGCTGAGCACCCGAATCTGAAGGAAAAGCTGCCCCGTGTGCAGCTGAACCCCGATTTTGAGCGCCAGCTGATGGTCGACGAAAATCGCTTCAGTGCCGAGGAGTATCGGGTCGTTCACTGCGTGGTCGATATGCCGATTCGCTTACCACGCAGCATGCTCGAACAAGTGCCGCCCGCAGGTTGGTCGCTCGGTCCGCTGATTTTCGTGCAGGCCGAGTTTCAGATCATCGACCGCGAGACAGAACAGCACAACGAGCTCGGGATCGCCAATCACACAGCCTATAAGCTGCGGCAGCGTCAAGCAGTCATGCGTCGCTTGAAATTGGGACTTGAATCGATGCGCAACGAGCCTGAGCCTGAGGGGCACAACGAAGAGTAAGGTTCGTCCCCGCGTTGCGCTTACGCGGCTAAAAGCGGCGGATGATGCGCACGATTTGACCCGGCTCGACGTAGATATCGACCGTATGCATCAGGCCATCGGGCGTGCGCAGCCCCACGCGATGAGCTCCCGGCTCAACCTTGAGGGCACGCACAGGGGTGTCGCGGCCGGTGTCGACATCGTCGATGAAGACGTGGGACCAGGGGAGGGTGCTGATCAGAAGCTCGCCCTGCTGATTGATCGTGTCGGACGTTGCGGTCTTGGGCTCCTCATCGCGGCCGCTTTCTTCAGCAGCAGGGGCCACCGGCGCAGCCTCTTGCGCGAGCGAACGCTGCAGGTCGGTGCGTTCCTTGCGACGCACGTTGCGTGGCGCTTCTATCGCGCCCCGGCCTGGCGCGGGCAATGCTTCCATCGTGGGAGTGAGCGGGCGTGATTCGACCACCGGGGAGATCGTGCCGACTCTCGGTGCAAGAAGTTCGCGCTCGAGCACCAAGCTCACGGGCATGACCTGCCCCGGGCCGACGTAGAGCGTGCGGCGCGCCGTCACGTAGCCCTTTGCGTCGACTTCGATCTCGTGCACGCCAGGCTCGAGATCTTGAACGCGAATCGGAGGGTTGTCGCGCACGACACCGTCCACGCGGACGAGCGCCCGCGCGTCACCCACGGCGGCAATCTCTAGCGTGGCGCCGTTATTCTGCGCGAGCCGGGCGCCGACGTAACCGGCAACGAGCAGCGCCGAGGCGGCAAGGATCACCATCGGCCACGAGGAGCGTTTGCTCGGCGCCAACGAATCTTGGCCGGTGATTTCGCCATCAGCCGCGACAGGGATCGTCATTGTGGCGATGCGGCCCTCCCTGGTGCGCACGCCTCGCGCATCCGGGGAGGTGCGCTGGTGGGTGCGCTGGTGGGTGCGCTGGTAGGTACGCTGGTAGGTACCACTGGTGGAGCTTGTCCGAGCCGGCGTCGGCGTTGACGGGGTCACTACGTGACTGGGCGACCAGGCTCCGCCTCGTAAGATCACATCGGAAATCGCGGGTTGACGCACAGCCTCGGGGCCAAGGGCAGCGTCGAATCCATCGAGACCCGGTGCGACATCGAGCTCGCGGATTTCGTCGAGCTCTTCGGCGCTGAAAAAGATCTGAGTCTTTTCGTCGTGGACACCGTGCTCGCCACTGAGCCGTGCCAGCTCTGCTTCGCTGAGCTCGCTACGTTTGGTGACATGCTCACCGGGTAGACCGACCAGACTGCGTTCGCCTGGCTCTTGCTCGTCGTTTGCGGGCGGCGCATCCGAGGGCCACGCCGCGCCGCGCAGGAGCTTACCCTCCTCCAACATATCCGAAAACACCTGCAGGCGTTGCTTCTCGCGGGTGACCTCGAACTGAAAGGCTTGGCGCATGACCGAGCCGACTTCGGCTTCGCCAAAGCCTTGGTAATGCGAGCTCAGGAAGCTTTCGAGCGCTTCTTGCAAGTGCTGAGCGCTCGGAAAGCGATCGGCTACTTCGCGCGCGAGCGCTTTCAGGACGATCGCGTCTAGCGCAGGGGGGATGCCCGGTGTGCTGTGCGAGGGCGGTGGCACCTTGGCATCACGTACGAGCTCGAGCGTCGCGAAATCCGTCTCGCCGTAGAAGAGACGCGCGCCCGTCAACGCTTCGTGCAGACAGATGCCCATCGCGAAAACATCAGAGCGATGATCGATCGGCAAGCCGCGGATCATCTCCGGGCTCATGTAACCAAATTTGCCCTTGAGGATGCCGGCTTGCGTCTTTTGACTCTGGGAGGCCGCGCGTGCGACGCCGAAGTCGATGAGCTTCACCTGACCTGAGTATCCGACGATGATGTTTTGCGGCGACACGTCGCGATGAATGATCTCGAGCGGCTTGCCCGTGGCATCGCGTTTGGTGTGCGCATAATGCAGGGCGGCGCACGCCTTCGAGGCGATGAAGGCAGCCACTTGCGCGGGTATGGGCTGACCGGCCTTCTTGAACCGGTTCATCACCTTCAACAGATCGCGACCCCAAAGAAACTGCATCGCGATGTAGTGATCGTCTCCGACGCGCCCAAGCTCGTAGATGCGACAAATGTTCGGATGGTTGAGCTGGCCCGCAAGCCTTGCTTCATCGACGAACATGCCGATGAACTCGCTGTCCTCCGCGATGTTCGGCAGGATGCGTTTGATCGCGACGATCTGGTCGATGCGCGTCGCACCCTCGGGTAGCGCTTTGAACACCTCGGCCATGCCACCGACGCTTACGCGTTGCAGTAACAAGTATTTACCGAAGGGTAGTATCCGCCCCTTCGGAGCCGATGCCGCCCCAGCGAGTGCCTCAGAGTTCATGGAAGCGCGGGTTATATCGCACACTTTGCCTTAGTTCTACGCGCCTTCGCGACCGGGCTTGCCGCGAGCTACCACATGTCGCACATCCACCGACGAGGCAGACGACAGAAATACTCCCCTGCGCTGAAACGCTAATCCGCCCCAGTTATGGAGGAATCCCCGGCTAGGGACATCGCAAGCTGGGGCTCGCCTTGCACTCGAAACGCGGGCATCCGCTGGCCGCGCACCGCCAGCTTTTCGCGGACCCCTGCGATCTCACCTACAGGTCGGATCTCGACTCTGCGCTCGGGCGCTCACGGTACGACTGTGAATTCGATGGCGCGAGAGCCCACATTGAGCGCGGCGTCTGAAGCCCGAACTGACGCGATATGGGTGCCCGGCGCAAGGTCGCTCAGCTCGACGCTGAAGCGCTCATCACGCGTATCGAGCAGATCATCGTCAGGGAACACCGGCAGATAAATGGCGCCGTCGATTGCAAGCTCGATACTGCTGACCGGTCCTACGCCATCTACGATGCGTCCACGAACGGTGCGTCCCACCACGCTCAGCTCGACAATTTCAGGCGCATGATTGTCGACGAGTAGCGGCGCCGAGAGTGCGTCCATACTTCGTGCATAAGGCTTGGGGTTGACCAGCTCATCGGATGCCGCGACACGCACGCGGTAGTAACCGTCGGGAACCGCCCGCGTGTCCCAGGCATATTCCGGCTGGTCGAGGATCTCGTGCTCGCGCAGCATGGGGAGAAAGCTGCGTTGTTCTTCGCGTCGATACCAGAGCCGATAGCGCAAGCGATCTTCGTCCGGATTCTCCACATCCCAGGCGAGCGTGATGACCGGAGTGGCAAGCTCCTCAGCGGGTTTGCTCTTCGCGTCCTTAGGCTCTTTGGCTTTGGGTGCCTTGATGCGCACGTTTCGTACGATTGCGGGCTGGTTTTCCGCCAAATAATGGGCGGAAAGGCCATAGAGCTCTGCATCTCGTTCGAGCTTGGCGCGCACCTGCAAAAAGCGTCCGGCCACGCTGCGCACGGGACCCGCTGCGTTCAACTCGGCGGACCAAGCGGACCAGGTGGCATCCGGCGTCTCGGTGTTGCCCGAGCGCGTCTGAATGCTGACGTCGCCGCGCGCGCGGTAGGACAGCTCGCCCCAACGCGCGGGAAATTTGGCGTCGAGCACGGCGCTCGTCCACTGGCCGCCTTGAGTGTTTGGCTTGGCCCGGTAGACGGCGATACCATCAGAGGTCACAAAGTAAGGTTTGCGTGTCGAGAGACCGAGCGAGACGACCTGTCTCTCATCCACATCGTTCCATAGCGCCTGCTCGCCTTCCAAGCTTGCACGTACGATGCGACCATCTTGCGATAGACCCGCGAGCACCGCGCGACCTGAGGGTTCTATTTCTACGGCGGTGATATGCGCGTTATCTGAGGCGTACAGCTCATCGACGCGCCCTCCCTCGCTGACCACGTAAAGCTTGCCCTTGCCAGGCTTGGGTCGCTTGAGTCGAGCGCTGACGTCCTTCTTCGGATCTGTCGAGACAGGCGGTGGATCCCCGAACTCGTTCGATGCCACCGCGATAAGACCAGACTGCGCGCTGAGGGCGGTGATCTCTTCGCCTGGGAAGTCATAGAGCACGCGCGCTTCGCTGCCCTGGATGCGCAACAAGCGTGCGCCATTGCTCGTGCCGACAAGAACGCGGCCTTCACTGTCCAAGTCCATGCTCAACAAGTGTTCGGCTGTGTCGTCGTAGACGAGCTTGGTCTTGCCGGCAGCGTCGATGCTGAACAGCTTGCCTTCAGGACCGGTGGCTGCGTAGAGCAGACTGCGCTTTGCGTCGTAGACAAGCGCCCACACATGCTCGGCCCCCTCTAGCGCGGCCCATTCCTTGAGCTTACCCGCGCGGTCGATGGCAAATACGCGACCATTGGGAATCGAGCCTGCGTACAGCGTATCGCCCGCAAAGGCGAGACTTGTGATCGCCGCCGCGTCGCTGTCGGCAAACAGCGTCGCACCTGCGCTGGTGACGCGATAGATCGCGCCTTCGTTGCCGGTACCGATGTAAATCGAATCGTCTTTGGCAAGAATGCTCGAGGTCGCGACCGGGGCTCCCTCGACTGCGGTTCGTTCGGTGGTGAACGCGCCTGTCAGCCGTCCGCTGGCGTAGGAAGCGACCCCTTCGAGCTTACCTTTTTCGAAGGCCTCGCTCGTATCGATCACAAAGCTCTTGGTGGAGATCGCAAGGCCGCTGCTCGGTAGAAGACCGCTGCTCGGCAGAAGGATGCAAAAGAGTGCGCACAGCGCGCGTTTCATGACTTCTCCTTGCGCACGGTCAGAGTGAACTTGGCGCGGCCCGTCATCACGCGTCCCATCGGGATCATGCGCCGCGTCTGCATCACGAATGCAGCGCCGCGACCCGTGTCATGGGCGGGCGAAAGCGCGTCCAGGGCCGAGCCAGGTAGGTTGCGCACGACCTGACCGAGCAAACTGAGCCCGCGGCCCTTGCGCTGCTCGCTCAGCACGAGTGAGGTGGCCGGGTAGCCGCTCTTCACCGTTTCTAGAACGTCCTTGAGACTCGTCGGCAGTGGCCGCTCGATGTGGACTTCATCGCCGGGTGCGATTTCGACCTCCACGGTCTCCCCGGCCCAGGCCTGGGGGATGGGAATTTCGATCACACGCTGCTCGATCGGGCCCGCGTAGGGGCGCAGGGTCAAGGCGACCCGTGCAGTGTCACCCGGGCTCAGGTCGTCGTAGGCGAGCTGCGCACCGAGCAGCTCGGTCACGTCGCGGCCAAAGCGCGCGTCGATCTCGATCTCGATCCGATCGACAATCGCCTCTTCGAAGGGATTGGCGTAGGCCGCTTCGAGCAGCGCGAACAGACGCAGTTGAGCAAGTGCACCCATGTGGGCGATACCGCCGGGCGAGAAGTGCTCGTCGGTCACGCGCTGCGGGCCATGGCCGCGGATCGTAACGGTCGAGGTCGCACGAAACATCATGTCGGCCTGGTCGTTGATGCTCGCGCCTAGGGCGCTAGCGAGCGCCGACAACACGAGCGAGGGCGTGAGCAGACGATGGCTGACTGCCGCCACATTCCAGGTATCCCGCGGCACTCCCTTGAGCCCGCGAATGCGCAATACGATCGGGATCGTATGCGGCTTGGCATCCGAATCGATCACGATCGCCGATTGTCGATCGTGTACCAGCGCCCCGTGGGGCCGTAGCGCTTCGGCGATCTTGAACGAAGAACGCTCGCTTGCGAGCACGTGCAACACGCGCGACGTCGCGGTCGGCAAACCGACTTCGCCCGCGTCGAGCATCGAGTGGCCAAATGCCACCGAACGCGTGCCATCGACGTAGGTCACGGTACCGACGCCTGTCGCCTGCACATCGCCTGTCAGAAGCTGCACGGCAATCGAGCTACCGTTTTCGAACGCCGCCGGGCCAGCTTCGTGTGCCGCGCCGGCCGCACCCCCGGCTTCCAGTACTTCAAGGCCAAGCGGGGCCAGACGATCTGCCAACGCGCGCGCTACTTGCGGCGTCATGCCTCCGACGATCAGCGGAGTCGCAGCGGGCACAAGCTCCCCGCCAGCATGGGCCCGCGCGGGCGCGACATGGGCGAGCGAGAAAAATGCATCGCGGCGTTCGCGGCCCAAAAATGCTTCGCGTGGCGCAGCACGCTTAGGCAAGTTGGCGACGGGCACGGGGGAGTGAATCGGAAACGCGCCGGGCCTCGACGGGCGATGCAGCTCCTTCAACATGTTCGCGATCGGCGTAACGCCAGCGATCGGATCTTTGCCGAAGTTCCAGCCGTAGGCGTAGGCCCCGATCATGCGGTCGTTGATGAACACGGGGCTGCCGCTCATGCCTGCCACCGAGCCTGCGTGATTGAGCAGCGGATGGGGCGTCTTGATCAGCACAAGATCTTGATCGGGTCGGAAGTTGTGCAGTACCCCGATGACTTCGATGTCGAAGCGCTCAGGCTTCGTCCCTTGAAATACGGTGAGACCGTAGCCGCGCATGCCGGCGCGCACTTCTTCGATCCCCATCGTCTTCAAGGTCGGAGGCGCTGCGCCGAGGCTAGCGAGCAAGCAGCCTGCGATGACTCCCGTCAAGATGGCCGTGCGTCGCGGCTTGTCGGCCCGCGGGACCTTCGGGTTCCAATCGTCACTCACGTAAGTAGGGACTACTCTGCCACGCTTGCGCCGATCGAGAGCTCCCTAAGTCGCGGGATGGTCGGCGGACCGAGCCAGAAGTCCAAGCTCTCTAGGGCGAGCGGCTTGGTCACGCAGCCGGCTGCGCCTGCCAGGCGAGCTGCCTCGCGAATGCTGCCTTCGGTACCGGACACCATCAACAACACGGGCACATTGGGGCGCCGCTCGCGCAGTAGGCGCGTCACTTCCACGCCAGTCCGACGCGGCAAGTCCTGACTCACCAGGACCAGGTCGACCGCCCATTCCGTGATCAGTGCCAACGCGCCATCACCGGAGCTTGTACCAACCACGCGATGTCCCTGCGAACGCAGCGCGCGGGCGACCTGCACCTGCACATCGGGATCGGCTTCTACGACGAGCACCGAACGTTCGAGCGGCACGCCTGCCAACGGCAGCGCGCCTGCGAGGGGCAGAACAGCACTGGGCAGCGACAGCACACTCGGCAGCAGCGGCACGCTGGTCGCCTTCGTAATGGCTTGCGATCGCGCCATCCCGCGCGTTCGCGCAGCTCTGCTCTTGCCACCGCCCATGACGTACAATCAACCCCCGACTAGCCATCGTAGGGGTGGTAAGGCCCCCGCGCAAGCCCATAAACGGGCCTGAAAAGCGTCCTGATCTTGCACAGCGGTGCCTCATACGAGCCGTTATGACACCCTTCAGTGGCCTCTAAAGTGAGCGAAAACGCACAGATGCTAGCGCAGTCCGATGGAGAGCGTTTTGTGTTCCCCTTCCAGCACGGTCAGCCGCCGCGTCTCGGTGTCCCCATCATGGCGATAGACTGTAATCACGTGCAGCCCGGGATTGAGCCACTGATCCCGTCCCAAATCGGGCGGGTAGAGGCGCTGCTTATCGACGAGCACACGGTCTTCGGTGACGAGCCCGTCAACCTGTAGACGCAGCCGTGGAATGCGCTGCTCGATTAGCGCCACTTGCTTTGCTGCAGCAGCGCGATGTACCGAGCTGATACGCGCATCTCGGACGAGCAGAAAGCGATGATAGTTGGCATTGCTCTCGAGCATCTGCCCCATGCGAAGCTGAGCTGCGGCCAGGTTGAACAATGCACTGGGCTGCTTGGTGGCCGCATACGAAAGCTCGAAGGAGCTGAGGGCCGCCTGCCAGTTGCCGTTCTTGGCTTGCGTCACACCGCGCTCGAACTGTTGACGTGCCTCACGAAGCTGGTCGGGGCTTTGCGCGCGGGCCACTGGCAACAGCGCCAGCAAGGGCACGAGACCGGCCAGCAATAGTGCTAGGCAGGCGGCGATCGGCGACAAACGCACACGGGCCGGCATCGGTCTTCTTGATCGCACGGCTGCCGCTGGGGAACCTAGAAATGTCGGTAGTGCTTGACCTTCGTGCAGCGCGCACGCATTCCTACCCCAGTGGGAAGGCGCCTTGCAGTATTGGGTCACGCGGGTCCGCACGAACCATCGATCAATGGTCTCGAGCGTCCGATGCCCAGCGATTTCGGTGTGAATGCGCTGCCTCCGCTGATCGATCGCCAGGGCCGACACTACACGTATCTGCGCCTGTCGGTGACCGATCGCTGCGATTTTGCCTGTGTCTACTGCATGCCGCCCGGCGGTGAGGACGACCACGCGCTTCGGCCTGATCTGCTCAGCTTCGAGGAAGCCGCGCGTCTGACCGAAGTGCTCAGCCGCATGGGGATCGATCGGGTGCGCTTTACTGGTGGTGAGCCGCTCGTGCGCCGTGACGTGGTGCGCTTGGTGGAGCTTGTGCGGCGTCGCACTGGGCTCACCAAGCTCGTGATGACCACGAACGCCAATCGCTTGGCCGAGCTTGCACATCCGCTGCGCGAGGCGGGGTTGAGCGGCGTCAATATCTCGATCGATACGCTCGATGCGGTACGTTTTCGCGAGATCACGCGCGGAGGCGATCTGGCCCGCGTGGTAGCTGGCGTGCATGCAGCGATCGACGCCGGGCTCGAGGTCAAGATCAACGCCGTCGCGCTCGGTGGCGTCAACGACCGTGACGCTGGGGCACTCGTTGATTGGGCCTGGGATCTCGGCATCACGCCGCGTTTCATCGAGCTGATGCCGCTCGGCGAAGCGGCCAATCTGCCGGCCACTAGCTTCTTGTCCCAGGCGCAGCTGATCGCGCTCTTGGGCGACCGCTTGTCCCTTGATTCGGAGGCCGAGGACGTGCGGGGTCAGGGCCCGGCGCGCTACTTGCCCGCTCGCTCCGGAGCTGTGCGCCGGGTGGGCTTCATCACGGCCGTGTCGGGCGAGTTTTGCGGCAGTTGCAATCGGGTACGGATCACCGCTCGCGGCGATATGCGCGCGTGCCTAGCATCGCGTAGCGCCGTGTCGCTGCGCGATCGCATGCGCCAGGGCGAGAACGACCGCGAGCTTGCCTGGGCGGTGCATACTGCGCTCGCGACAAAACTGGCCGGGCACTCTTTCGAAGACGGCAACTTGTCCACGGACAACCAGCCGAGCGAACATACGCACGTCGGCATGAGCTTGGTTGGAGGCTGAAGCAGGTGACGCGTGTTTTTTTGGTACGACTTCAGAGCGTGATGCTCTGCGCAGCCACAACCTTGCTCTTCGCCTGCGATGAGCCTGCGGCCAAGGAGCTGCGCGAATGGCGTGCGTCCGATCATCAGCCCCCACCGGTGGTGGCGCCCGAGGGCCAGGGGGCGGGCGACGATGGTGTGCCACCGGAAAAGCGTGCGGCGATCGCCTTGTGGGGCATGCGCTGTGCGAGCTGTCATGGGACGCAAGGACGCGGCGATGGCGCGGGTAGGCCGCCGGGCGCCTCGCTACCGGACATGACGACGGAGGCGTTTCACGCCGCGCACAGCGATGTGCAGCTCGCCACGGCGATACGGGAGGGCAAAGGCTTGATGCCCGCGTTCAAAGCCGAGCTGACCGATCAGGGCATCGCGGTGGTCGTAGGTCACGTGCGCTCGCTGCAGGCGACGAAAACAGCGCAACCTCAGTAGCGGCCAGCGGAAACGCGCGCGAGCCTTTTGCGAATGGGCCGCAGATACGTTACATAGGGGGGACTTTCCTCCGGAGTCGTCTAAAGGCAGGACGGCGGTCTTTGGATCCGCTAATGATGGTTCGAATCCATCCTCCGGAACTACAGATGGCCGAGCGACCGAAGTACAGCGATCTTTGCGAGCTCTACGAGACCAGCCTCCATAAGTTTTCGGGGCGGCCGCTGCTCGGGACACGCGACGCGCGCGGTTGGCATTGGCTCAACTATCGCGACTTCGGGAGCCAGGTCGATGCGCTACGCGCCGCACTGATCCACGCGGGACTCAAGTCCGGCGACAGGGTCGCGTTGATCGCACCCAATTCCGTGGCGTGGGCCGTGGTTGCGTTTGCAACGTACAGCGCAGGCGGCGTGCTCGTGCCGATCTACCCGTATCAGCGCTATGACGATTGGCTCGACATTCTGCGTGATGCAGCGCCGACCTTCGTGTTCACCTTTGGCATCGAAGCGGCGAGCACCGTCAATGGCTGGCGCGCCGCCAATCTAGATCCTGAGCCGACCATCGTGTGCTTCAGCGATCGCTCGGTGCCAGGTGTGCTCACGCTCAAAGAGGTGCTCAGTCAGTCGCAGGGTGAGGCGCAACCAGTAGTTCATCCGGACCCCTCCTCGCTGTGCATGATTCTGTACACGTCAGGCACCACGGGCACGCCGAAGGGCGTCGAGCTTACGCATCACAATGTGGCCTCGAATCTGAGCGCATTGCATCAGATCTTTCCGGTCAATCCCGAGGATCTGTCGCTGGCATTTTTGCCGTGGGCACACGGTTTCGGTCAGGTTGTGGAACTCTACGGCTTGTTCTCGGTCGGCGCCGCGCTCGCGATCGCACCCAGCGAAGACGAGATCATGAAGAGCCTGCGCGAAGTGCGGCCGACGCTGTTGTTCAGCGTTCCCAAGCTTTGGAATCGGCTCTACGACACGCTGCAAGCGCGCATCCGCAAGGAAGGGCCGCTCAAGCGCCGCTTATTCGAGGATGGGCTCGATAACGCACGCATTCGTCGTCGCATTCGTAAAGAGGGCCGAGCGCGCGGCATCATCGAGCTCAAGACAAAGCTCTACGACAAGCTCGTGTTCGATCGCATCCGCAAGCAATTTGGCGGCCGGGTTCGTTATGCGGTCAGTGGCGGGGCGCAGCTTGCGCCCGAGGTCGCCGAGCTTGTCGATAGCCTCGGTATCACGCTTTACGAAGGCTACGGCCTGACCGAGACCTCGCCGATCGTGAGCGCCAACTGGCCTGGTGCGCGCAAGCTTGGCTCGGTCGGTAAGCCGCTGCCCGAGGTGAAAGTCGTGATCGACCACAGCGTCGGCCCGAACACGCGCGATGGGGAGATCGTGGTGTACGGGGCCAACGTGATGCGCGGGTATCACCAGCAGCCTGAAGAGACCGCCCAAACGATCGGCAAGGATGGCGGGCTGCGCACGGGCGATCTCGGTTTCATCGACCACGAGGGCTTTCTCTTCGTCACCGGTCGCATCAAAGAGCAGTACAAGCTCGATAACGGCCGCTATGTCGCGCCATCTCCCCTCGAGGCCGAGCTGCGCGCATCGCGCTTCATTCACAACGTTATGGTGTCGGGCGATGGACGGCCCCACAACATCGCGCTGATCGTGCCGGACATGGAGTTTGTGCGTGAATGGGCGGGCGAGCATCGGCTGCGAGCTGCCGGCGACGCGGAGCTGCTCGCGCATCCGGAGGTGCGTGCCGCCTTTGCGCGCGAGGTCGAACGCTGCTCGGAGAGCTTCCGCCAGTTCGAAAAGATCCGGGATTTCGGGCTGCTTGAGCGCGATTTCAGCATCGAGGACGGCACGCTTACCCACACGCTCAAGGTGCGTCGGCGTGAGGTGGTGCAGAAGTATGCCGCCATGATCGACGAAATCTATGGAGTACACCGCGGAGAGCGGGCGGCGGTAGACTAGCGCGGTACAGTAGCGGTCCCGATTTCGCTCAGAGACATCCGCGCAACGTTGGTTGCGGCATTGCGCAAGGAGAACACATGGCAGAGGCCACTTGGAACTACCCCACGCGTATCTTGTTTGGTGTGGACTCAGTCCGCGACGTGGGTGCTGAGGCGAAGAAGCTCGGAGCCAAGCGCGTTCTGATCGTGTCCGACCCGGGCGTCACCCGGGCGGGTCTGCTCGAGCCAGTCGAAGCATCGTTGCGTGAAGCAGCTATCGAGAGCGCGCGTTTTGATGCGATCTCCAGCAACCCGACCGAAGCCGAAGCGCAGAACGCGACGCAAGCTTACCGTGAAGCCAAAGCCGACTGCGTCGTGAGCGTCGGCGGAGGCGCTGCGCTCGACGTGGGCAAGCTCGTGCGCATCCTTTCGACCGAAAGCTTACCGCTGCACGAGTACGACGATGCCAAGGGCGGCGACAGTAAGATGCGCGCCCAGTTCCCGCCCATGATAGCGATCCCGACCACGGCCGGCACTGGCAGTGAAGTGGGCCGCAGCGCCGTGGTCACGGTGGCGGCTACTGGCAGAAAAACCGTGTTTTTCCATCCGTTGCTGATTCCCAACGTCGCGCTGCTCGATGCGCGCATGACCGAGTCGTTGCCGGCCAAGATCACGGCGGCCACGGGCTTCGATGCGCTCACCCACAACGTCGAGGCTTACCTTTCCAAGGGTGATCATCCGATGGCGGATGCGATCGCGCTCAAGGGCATGAAGTTTGTCGCCAAGTACATCGAGCGCGCGGTCAAGACGCCCCACGATCTGGAGGCGCGCGGCTTCATGCTCAAGGCTTCGATGATGGGCGCCGTGGCTTTTCAAAAGGGCCTGGGCGTGTGTCACTCGCTCGCGCATCCGCTCGGTGCCGAGCACGACATCCATCATGGCTTGGCAAACGCGCTGTGTCTGCCGGCTGCCCTCGACTTCAATCGCAGTGCGGTGCCGGCGCGCGTGGCCCAGGTGGCTCGCATGGTGGGCGTGCGCGCCCAAGACGATGAAACACTCGCCTTTGAGTGCTCGGGCGCCGTGCGCGCTCTTCGGCACAAGGTGGGCTTGCCCGAGGGGCTGAGTGCTGTCGGTATCGAGGAGACGCAGGTGCACGCGCTTGCGCGTTTGGCCTTCGAAGACGGCTGCCATCAGCTCAATCCACGGGCGGTGACTGAGCACGATTTAGAGCATCTGTACCGCGCATCGCTGTGACCGCGCATGTCATGCCAGCGGTGCACGTCACCACTGGTCAGGTGAATTGACCATGTCTTTTCTTGAAGAGCTCAGCTGGCGCGGCCTTCTGTACCAAACGACCGGCCAAGAGGAGCTGGCAAAACACCTGTCTGTTCCGGGGCGCGTCGGCTACGCGGGCTTTGATCCCACGAACGACAGCCTGACGATCGGAAACCTTATCCCCATTCAGATGCTGCGCCATTTCCAGCGCGCGGGCCATCGCCCGATCGTGTTGATGGGTGGCGGTACGGGCTTGATTGGCGACCCGTCGGGCAAAGACGCCGAGCGCACGCTGCAGACCAAGGAGCAGGTGCAAGCCAACGTCGATAGCCAGCGTAAGATCTTTGCGCGCTTTTTGGATTTCGATGGACCGTCAGGCGCGCGCGTCGTCAACAACGCGGACTGGCTCGAGAAGCTCGGCTTCATCGAGGTGCTGCGCGACGTTGGCAAGCACTTCTCGGTCAACGCGATGATCCAGAAGGACTCGGTGCGGGCGCGGCTAGAGAGTCGCGAGCAGGGCATCAGTTACACGGAGTTCAGCTACATGCTGCTCCAGGCCTACGACTATCTGCACTTGCATCGCACGCAAGACTGCACGATCCAGATGGCGGGCTCCGATCAGTACGGCAACATCGTCGCGGGCATCGACCTTATCCGGCGCGAGGCGCAGGGGGCAGGGCACGAGGCTTACGGTGTCACGGCGCCGCTCGTCACCAAGGCAGACGGCAAGAAGATCGGAAAAAGCGAGCAGGGCGCGATCTTTCTCACTGCCGAGCGCACCAGTCCTTACGCGTACTATCAGTTCTGGATCAATGCCGACGACGCGGACGTGGGCTCGTTTTTGCGCTGGTACTCGCCGCTCAATCAGGTCGAGATCGACGGCTTGATGGTCGCGCACCTGGCAGAGCCGCACAAGCGTGAGGCGCAGCGCGTGCTCGCGCGCGAGGTCACCAAGCTGACGCATGGCGAAGATGAGCTGCGTAGTGCTGAGCTTGCGAGCCAAGCATTATTTAGCGGCGATGTTGCGCAGCTGAGCGAACGATCGCTCGATGAAGTGTTTGCAGACGTTCCCCATTCCGAGCACGACAAATCGTCGCTGTCAGGCGATGGTATGTCCGTCATCGACTTGCTCGCCCTGACGAGTCTTGCGCAAAGCAAGCGCGAGGCGCGTCAGTTCGTGGAGACTGGCGCGGTGCTCGTCAATGGTCAGAAGGCGGATGCGACCCGTCGCGTGCGCAGCGAAGATCTGTTGCACGGTAAGGCCATTCTGATCAAGCGCGGCAAAAAGAACTGGCACGTCACGCGCTGGCGTGAGCTTCTCGTGACGGCTTGCCTGGCCGCTGCTCTAGATGCCCTCGAAGTAGCGACGTAGCTCCCAATCTGACACGGCTTTTTCGTACTGCCGCACTTCCCATTCGCGCGTGCGTACGTAGTGGTCGACAAAGGCTGCGCCTAAGATGGTGCGTGCCTTCTTACTATTTCGTAGCCACTCAGTAGCTGTGTTCAGATCCCGCGGCAGGGGTGCGTCTGGGTTGTTGATCGACGCGTCGCCACTCGCCTGCGCAGGTGGTTCGATGCCTTGATCGATCCCGTAAAGGCCCGCGCCTAAGCTGGTGGCGATGGCGATATACGGGTTCATGTCCGCTGCGGTCTGACGGTATTCGAGGCGGGTTGCGCTCGGTTTGTCGCCGGGGATCAGGCGTACGGCGGTGGTGCGATTCTCGACGCCCCAGCTAGCGGTGAGCGGCGCCCAGACTCCCGGGACGTAGCGCTTGTAGCTGTTGATCGTCGGTGCGTAGAGCGCGGTCAGCTCCGGCATGGCATCGACCAGACCGCCTAGAAAGTGGCGCCCCAGGTCGGATAAGGCACTTGCGCCATCTGCGGCGGCGTCGCCGGTCTTTTTCTTGCGACGTGCACCCTTACTTTCGCTGGCGCCGGAGGCGAACAGGTTTCGCGTGCCCGTGCTGTCCCATAGACTTTGATGCAGATGTCCGGATGAGCCAGGCAGCGCCGCGTTCCATTTCGCCATGAAGGTAACACTCAGGCCGTGGTGAGCTGCGACCTCTTTGGCAAGCGTCTTGAAGAGCGCGGCGCGATCGGCAGCTTCGAGTGCGGTCCCGTAGCGTATGGCGACTTCGTATACGCCGGGGCCAGTCTCGGTGTGCAGCGCTTCGATCGGAATGTTGAAGGCATCGCAAGCATCGAGCATCTCGTGCACGAAATCTTTGTGCTGGCCGGTGCGCAGCCAGGAATAGCCGTACATGCCGGGCGATAGCGGCTCGAGCTTGCGAAAGTCTTTCTCTTGCAGGCTCTGCGCAGTCTCGCGAAACACCCAGAATTCAAACTCGGCCCCAACCATGGGGCGATAACCTTGCGCTTCGGCGCGTGCGACGACGCGCTTGAGCAAACTGCGCGGACAGGCCGGATGGGGCTTGCCCGCGGGCGTGGTGAAATCGACCAAAAATGTGGCGGTCTGCGGCTCGTAGGGGTGCAGTCGATAGCTATCGAGGTCGATCACCGCCTGAATGTCGGGATAGCCGGAGCTTGGTCCAGTCAACTGCGTGTTGTCGTAACAAGCGTCTGTGATGTCCCAGCCGAAGATCACGTCGCAGAAGCCAAAGCCGTGCTCGGCGACGGACCAAAACTTCTCGAGCGACACGTACTTGCCACGTAACAGGCCATCGATGTCAAAGCCGCCGACTTTGACGCGCCGGATCCCGTCTGTTTCGAAGCGCTCGCGCAGGGTCTGAAGGTCCATGCGCCCATTGTACAGGAGCGCGTCAGCGATTGATGCCCGCAGGAATGTCTCGGGGGCGGCCGATTCCCCCGGATGGTTCGCCGGGATTGACGACGGTGCTGCCCGCGGGCAGAGCGACTCGTGGACCGTTGCGATGCTGTTGCCCGCCAGGGCGTGCGCCAGGGCCTTGGCCGCTGCCGATCATCGTCGGTTGTCCAGTTCCTTGACTACCGTTCGGATCGGGATTGCCAGCGGTGCTATGCCTTCCGACGCGTACGCGCGGACCCTTGTCGGAGCTTCCACTGTCGTCCTTCGCGGGGCGATGGTGCGCGGCTTTGCCGCCTCCGCCTTCCTTCTCGGGTTTCTCTTTGCCTTCGTTGCGTGGCCCGCGGGACGCGCGGACGCTCGAAGCTGCGATGCAGATCGAGACCCTCTTGGGCCGAATCACCGCGGCCGTGAGTGGTGTGCAACGCCCCGCGCGTGAAGGCGTGGTGAAGCGCCGGTTGACAGCGTTGTGACCATTGCCCAATATTGACCAATGCGCGTACTAATCGCTCAAGATGCTCTCGACGACGTGGCCGCGCTTCCCGTCACGATGCGCGCCCGGCTCGACGCGGTGATCACTCGCCTCGAAGCTTGGCCTACGGTGTCAGGTGCAAAGCCACTTCGCGGTGAGTGGAAAGGTCACCACCGAATCCGAATGGGCGACTGGCGCGTGATCTTCAAGGTCGTGCGCCCGAATCTGATCGTGGTCCGCGTCGCGCATCGCTCAACCGTCTACGAGGACTAAAACCATGGCCAACCGAAAAACTGCCGTCACAGGAGCCCTTACCATCGCCGGGGTGGATTACGTGGTGATCCCCAAGGCTGAGTATCTCCGACTTCAGGAAACGCACCCCGAAGGTGGTGTTGACGCGCATGCGTTCATTCGTGGCTCCATTGCGACCGATCTGCGTGCCGCGCGCGAAGTCGCAGGCCTCACGCAGGCCGAACTCGCTGATCGCATGGGCAAGAGCCAGACAATGGTGAGTCAGGCCGAGTCGGGCGCCGCGCGGGTGAGTGAGCGGTACGTGCGCGCCGTGCTCGATGCGTGCGGCCTGCCGGAGGACTGGAAGCCGGGCAAACGTCGAGCGAAGAAGAAGGCGTAAAAGGGGAGCGGCCTGCAGACACACGCGGCGACGCAAACAGTAAGAAGCCCCGCCCGCGCCAGCAAGCGCTCGAGGGCAGGGGTCAACGCGAATGGCCAAGCCGCGCTGAGGACTGAACTGAATGCGCGCGCGATAGAGCACGAATCGAATAAGTCGGCCATTCAGAACTTGACCACAGAGTTGGTCGAGGTCTGGAAAAAGCGCTCATGGATCCGACTGTGGCCGCTTTCCCCCTCGTCGCGACGGGGCGGTTCTACATGGCGGCGGGTGGTTAAGCGCTGAGAAAAAAGTTTGGCCTCGTGAGCTGGATAGCACTCACGAGGCCCAGCACAGAGGAAGGAATCACTTCCCGACGAGCACTCAAAAGATTGCACCTCGTCCACTGCGGGGGCCGGGGTGAAGACGGCGGCGAGTGCGCGCCAGTGGGAGAGCCGCTCTCACCCGGTAACGCCTGGGCGGCTCGCTGGAAGTGTGGTCCGGGTAAGGATCCGCGAAGCCCTGGCGCTGTACCTTGATGACGACGCAGCCGCCAACGAGGCCGAGCTCGTGGAGCACGTGGTGAGCGGACCCGAAAGCGAAGCGGATACGTCATCGAAGGCATCGCTTCAGGAGATGCCTGAAGCGAACGCTTCCAACTCCATCGAGTTTGGGCGTGGCTCCGAGGGGCGCGAGAAGGCACTCGAGTTCATTCGCGCTCAGCAGACTGCAAAAGAAGAAGGCGAGCGGTAAGGGCCATGCAAGGGGCGCGAGATTGTAACTAGTACCCGGAGAGGTACCCGGAACCTAAAGCGCGGATCCCTGGTGGGCGCGTAACCGCCCGTAATCACAAGCGCCCCCGAGAGTATTCGAAACTCTGACCGTCGGCTTAGAAGGCCGCTGCTCTATCCAGCTGAGCTACGGGGGCTCGCTCAGACCTGGCGACCTTGCGGCGCCTTCTGTGCGGGGCCGAGCATAGCAGAGCGTATGGGGTTGTCGCGCTACTCAGCGGCGGCCGTTTCCGAGGCACTCGACGCCACGCCCGCGCGGTTCAGGGCGCTGATGATCGCCGATAGCGAAGCGGTCACGATGCTCTCGTGGCTGCCGACGCCCCATGCCCGTTGCTCGCCAGCAAGCGAGAGCGCGACATAAGCAACTGCTTGGGCGTCTGCGCCTGCGCCAAGGGCGTGCTCTGCGTAGCTTTCGATTTGGATGAGCGCGCCCAACTGCCGCGAGAGCGCGCGGACGAAAGCATCGAGCGGACCCTTGCCGTGGCTTTCGAGGCTCAGCGCGCCTTCGGCCGTTTGAATCGCGAAACGATGCTTTTCCAGCTCACCGTGGGTTTCGCTCGCGTGGGACCTGATCGAAAGTGGCTGGCTGCGATTGACGTAGCTGCGTTCGAACATGCTGCGGATGCTGTCGGGTGATACTTCGCCCTCGCTGCGTTCGGCCTGGGCCTGGACCTCTTGGCTGAGCTCGACCGAAAGCGGCTTGGGCAGCACGTAGCCGAAGTCTTGTTCGAGCACGTAGGCGACGCCGCTCTTGCCAGACTGACTGTTCACGCGAATCACGGCTTCGTAGCTGCGTCCGACGTCGGCGGGGTCGATGGGAAGGTAAGGCACTTCCCACAGCTCTGCTTTACTATGTTCGCGCGCTGCGAAACCCTTTTTGATCGCATCCTGATGGGAGCCCGAAAAGGCCGTGTATACAAGCTCGCCAGCGTAGGGATGGCGCGGATGCACGGGCAGACGGTTGACGTGCTCGACCATGCGCTTGAGGCCATCGATGTCGGAGACGTCTAGCTCAGGGTCGATGCCTTGCGAGAATAGGTTCAACGAAAGCGTGATCAGGTCTACGTTGCCAGTGCGCTCGCCGTTGCCAAACAGCGTGCCTTCAACGCGATCGGCGCCCGCCATCAGCGCTAGCTCCGCTGCGGCCACCGCCGTGCCGCGATCGTTGTGGGGGTGGACACTCAGGATCGCGTGGGCCCGGTGCACAAGATGCGTGCTCATCCACTCGACTTGGTCGGCGTAGATATTTGGCGTGGCCATTTCGACTGTTGCGGGCAGATTCAAGATGACCTGACGGTGACTGCATGCGCCCCACGCCTCCATCACAGCGTCACAGACTTCCTGCGCGAAATCGAGCTCGGTGCCGGTGAAGCTCTCCGGTGAGTATTGAAGCTGCACGTCGGTCTCGGGCATGGCATCGGCAAGCTGCTTGACCAAGTGCGTGCCATCGACCGCGATCTGCCTAATGGCTGCGCGATCCATGTTGAAGACAACCCTTCGCTGCAGGGTCGAGGTGGAGTTGTATAGATGCATGATCGCGCGTTTGGAGCCGCGGATCGCTTCGAAGCTGCGGGTGATGAGCTCCGGTCGAGCCTGCGTGAGCACTTGAATGGTGACGTCATCGGGAATCAGGCCCTGATCGATGATGTGGCGCACAAAATCGAAGTCTGGTTGAGAGGCTGCGGGGAAGCCGACTTCGATCTGCTTGAAGCCCATGCGCACGAGCTCCTTCCACATGCGCAGCTTGCGCTCGGGGCCCATCGGCTCGACGAGCGCCTGATTGCCATCGCGTAAATCGACGCTGCACCAGAGCGGCGCACGCGCCAGCACACGGCTTGGCCAAGTGCGCGCAGGCAAATCGATCGCCGCGAATGTTCGGTACTTGTGGATGGGCATCTTGGACATGATTGGCTCCTGGCTTGCGATGGGAGCCGTCATGTGGACGGATGCGAAAACCCCCATCGGGTGTGGACCGGATGGGGGTGCGTGAGGTCAGCGATGGTTCGCGTCGTCAGTGGTGCTGTTTTGTAGCGCACCCCCAGCTTCCTAGGCCTAGTAGGCCCAGCAGACGTAGCCCTAGGAGAGAGCGTAGGCCCGGGAGAGAAGCTGAGAGTTGCGGACGAGCTGACATCATCAGAAAAACAAAACTAGCGGAAAGCCTGCGGGCTGTCGAGACTGCAGCAGGAGCCTGCCGTACGCGGCCTGCAAGTATGAGTGACGGCTAACGCCGTGCCGGCCCGCTCGCCATACGCGCGCGACGGGCTTGGGCGCGCATCCGTAACCGTGCTTTCGGGCTGAGCTTCGCCGGCTTGGTTGAGCGCGGCGTCGGTTGGGCCTCAGGTCTTGGGGTGCCTGCGATCTGCTCTGCCGAAAGGGCACCGGCGGGCGCCGCGCGGACAGCCGCTGCCGCTGCACTGTCGACGTTAACCGGTTCTACGGCCTCGATTGCAATCGTCGGTGTAGTGAGCTGAGAGGGCTGTGGTGTCGGAGCCTTCAGCGCGTGCGGTTTCGCGTCGGTTGCTTGTCCCGAGAACGCATAAACGGCGAGGGCTGCACAGCCAAGGATCGCGACGGCTGTCGCTACCAAGACCGTATTGCGGCGCAAACCCTGGGGCACCAACTGCACATCGTTATCCCAATCGCCATCCTGGGAGCCGGCTTCCGCGCTGCCGCGAGCGGGCAGCGGAGGCGTCGCATAAGCATCGATGATCTCCACGTTGTAGTCCGTGGGTTCCGCTGCATGACGCCTACTAGCGTGCGAGCCCGCGCTGGGCGGAGGCGGCGCGGGTGCTTTGAGGCGAATGCCCGTCTTGTGTTGCGGGCGAGTGGAGCGCACGACCTGACGCGAGAGCCCGACCAACGATGACTCCCGACCTTGCGGCAGGCCCTTACTTGGTTTCAGCGGGGGCAGAGCGGTGGGCAGGTGCTTGGGGAGGCCGAGTAACGTGGGCTCGTGCTTGGGCGCTGGGCCGGGCTTGGCCTCGGACGCTTCGGCCGTGGCACTTTTTTGCGCATGCTGCGCCGGCTGTTGCACACCGATCAGGGTTGGCTTCGGCATGATCGATGCCGCGCTTGCCTGCGTCATGACTGGTTTCGCCGATGCCTTGCGTTTGCCCACTTCACGCCTCCACATCGACATAGTGCGCAGCTACCGGCAAACCGGGTGCCGATTCAAACAGTAAGATTGCGGACGATGTGCAGATATAATGTGAGACAGCCTGCGTTGGTGCAGCTCCGCAGGTTGCGACCATTGATTGACGCAGGCTCGGCGCGCGCGGCTCAGACTTTGAGTTGGTAGGGCAACGCGGCCTCATCGCCATGCAGACCACGGAAGCCCCAGTTCTCCGGGGCAGACTCGATGAGCACGACCTCCCCATCGTGCGCTGCGATGCCCACGCTCGCTTCGAGCTTCACGAACAGCGCGCGCACCAGGGCTTTGCGCGCTTCGATGCTGCGGCCTGCCATGACGGTCAGCTCAAGCAGCAGGTAGTCATCGCTACGATCCGGCGGCGCCACCAGGTCTTCACGCGACAATGGAAAGAAGCGATGGGCGCGCTTGCTCGGCGGTAGCCCGAAGCACTCAGTCAATGCCGCCTGGATGGCGTCAGAGAGCAGGGCGCGGCGGCCTTCGAGTCGCTCGCGCAGGGCGTAGATCTTCACCATGGAAATGACCTCATGAGCAATGTCACAAACGACATCGCAAACGACCGCTCAATCCGGCGCAGGGTTTCGGGCGGTTGGAGCGTAGCGCTTGCTTCTGTCAGACTACGCACGCCCCGTGATCGAAGTCGACAGCCTCAGCAAACATTACCGCGTTCACTCGCGCGCTCCCGGCGTTCTGGCCGCAGCGCGCGCGCTGTTTTCGCGACCCCGCACTATCGTCAAGGCGGTAGACGGAATCTCCTTTCGCATCGAAGCCGATGAGCGGGTGGGCTTTTTGGGCCCCAATGGCGCAGGGAAAACGACGACCCTCAAGATGTTGTCGGGTTTGCTGTTTCCTTCGGGCGGCAAGGCCACCGTGGCGGGGCAGATACCTTTCGAGCGTACGCCGAGCTTCTTGAAGTCGATCATGTTGGTCGCGGGGCAAAAGCAGCAGCTGCTTTGGGATTTGCCGCCGTCTGAAACGTTTTTTGCTCAATCGCGCGATCTACGGCGTGCCTAAAGCCGAGTTCACGCGCACGCTCGACGAGCTGGTATCGCTGCTCAAGCTCGAGCCCTTGCTCGGCAAACCCGTGCGTCTGCTCTAGTTTCTACTCTCGACCTCGAAGCTGGATCTGCCGCGCGTGGTGGATGTCGCGGCGGGCTTTGCGCTCGTGGTGTTCTCGCTTGTGCGTGGCGGCATCATGCCCTCGCTGGCCGAGGTCGCGCTTGCAGTGCTCACTCTCGCCTGCGCGCTCGCCATTTTATACGCTCTCTGGATCATGGTGGTGAGCCTGGCCTTCCACGTGGTGAAGATCGACAACTTGAGCTACTTGATCGTCAGTACCTTCGATGCGGCGCGCTGGCCCTCTAGCGTGTTCCGCGGTGCGCTTGCCTTCATCTTCACCTTCGTGGTGCCTCTCACGCTGATGACGACTTATCCGGCCCTGGCTCTGCTAGGGCGGATGACCCACTTACAAACGGCTACCACGCTGGGAGTGGCCGCTGCATTCTTGGTCTGTTCCAGGCTAGTGTGGTTGCGATCCATACGGTCCTACACGGGTGCAGGCGGGTGATTCTCGCGATAAACCTGACGCCCAGATGAGAACGATAGCGATAATCATGGGGCGCGAGCTGGGCTTGCATCGTGCCAAGGTGTTGCGGAGGGGTTGATGTTGCACGTTGTAAAGAAGGACGCGCTCAAGACGATGAGGGACAGCGTTCAAGGCCTGCCCGACCGTAAGGACTCCGGGCCCACGCCGCCCGAGGACGATTATCCGCGCGTGTACTGGCTCAATAAGGCCACGGTGGCGATCGACTGGTACGGCCACGTGACCGAGGACAAATGTCGTTTTGCCCTGCAGCAGCTCGATGACTTGATGCGCGAGCGCAAGCCCACGCAGTTCTTTTCCGATACGTCTGCTGCCACCGGCTACATCCCGACGATCCGCCGCGGTGCCGCAGAGATCTTGATGCACTTGCGGCGCGCAGGCGTGGTGGAGATGGCGGGCGTGTTCAACTCCCCTTCCATTCGCATGTTTGCCGCTGCTGTGGCGTTTGTGACCGGGCTAAAGCTCAAGGCTTTCGATCACCGCGATGAAGCTTTGCGGCTGATTGCGTCGCGCCATCGCTGGGATAACTAGTCGGTGGGTTGCTCGCGCTTCAGCTCGCGTTCGCGCGCTTGTCCTCGAACGCAGCCGGCATGAGATAGCGCGCTGACTCGTAGGACCAATCGACGTTGCCCTGGATGATCGCGCCCAGGCCGTCCACGTAGCGCAGCAATGTGGCGTCGACCGGACCGCTGGCAAACAGCAGCTGTTCCACCAATTCCACAAAGCGCTCGACCGCTTTGTCGCAACGCGTTGCGGCAAGCTTGGCGGCTTGCTCGGGATTGACGTGATGCTCATCCATCAGACAACTCACGAGGTTGTGCACGTCTCCGGCGGATTGCTCTTTATAGAAAGAGAAGATGTCGTTGTGCCAGCAGGTGACATCGTTCGTGATCATCGCAAGCTCGGTCACGCGTGGATCCCGGCGCACGGCCAAGGGCAGGGCGCTACCGAGCGCGAGCTCCACCAGGTCGATGTAGATCGGTAAGCCCCCCGTGACCCGTCGCATGCGCGAATACTGTTCGGTGGTGGGATGGGCACGCATCTGTCGGTTTTCGGCCTCCCAGACCGACGAAGCGAAGTAGTCGTTGAGGGTCTGGCAGAAGCGGCCGTGCCACTCCATGTCCGGTGCGAGCCGCGCCAGGCGCCCGGACAGCTCATGGAAGGCCAGATCGAGGGGCGTGCGCGACAAGGGTAAGCCCCCTGCGAGATACCGCCGATAGCGATCGTACTGCGGTCGTAGGTACTGAGGGTTGGCGCCGACCGG
>JBBSJC010000019.1:0-33042 GCA_038257655.1 Polyangiales bacterium
GGCCAAGGCCGACCGAAGTTGCTCCCGTCGCCGTCGCCGTCGCCGTCAAGGCTCACGACCAGGACAACGCTCACGCCCACGTGGAGAAAACGTCCTGGCAGCCCTAGTGATCACCTACTTCTGGGGACCTGTACTTAGGGAAAGGCGCTGCGCGCGCCAGTGGTGCCGTATGCCACGAGCGCCGACGCACTGCTTTCGCTGACGCCCACCACCTTCACTGAACCGTTGATCGGCACGACCGGATGCCACCACACGTCTGCCGTCATTTTCCTGGTTCCAAAGCTCGTCTCTACGCGTGCCTTATACGCCTGCGCAAAGCCCCCGGCAGGTACCGTGGTGTCGCCCTGTCCATCGGGCTCGCGCACGATCACAAGCTGTGTCAGGACCTCATCCATCGTGTTCTGCAGCACGGACAGTAAGGGTTGAGGGTACTGAGTGACCGTCCCCTCGGCGTCCATCAGCCAGTAGTCGTATACAGTCACGGTTTTTGGATCGTGACGGTTACCGATACCGAGCAATAACTTGATCGCGTTCGTGCCGTAGTAGGTATTCGTCTCGACCTCGACCCAGAAATTGTCGCCCTGTTTCGACAGGATCTTGGTCTTGATGAATGAATGATTGCCCTTGTCATCCACTGCGTGGTGTTCGATCCACTGCCCCGGGGAGAGCGGCATGAGCTCATTGGACTCTGGGGGCGTCGCGATTTGCTCGCTTGTCGCGAGGCCTGCCACGCGTCGATCGATGTCGCTTTTGGCCGCTTGGTTGATCGCGGGCGAGCACGCCGCAAGGAACATTATAATAGCTGTCATGCTGCGTTGGATCACGCTGGCCTCCTGTAGCCGAGCAGGGAACGCGCGGCGTCGGGAACGACCCTACACGCCGCATGCCCACGCAGCCAGGCGACTAACGAGGGCAGGTCAGCGTCCGCTCGCGAGCCGGTATTCCCGCTACGCTTGTGCGACGGCGCACGCACCATGCACACAGGCCTAACCAAGGAATACTCGGGTGTATGAAACCGAAAGATGATGCCGAACAGCCCGCGCGCCCTGCTCAGAGCACGCTGAAAGCCTGGCAACCGCCAGCAGCGGGGACGGCGGCCGTAAGCGTTGAGCGCCCACGGCTGGAGCAGGCGGAGCAGGCGGAGCAGGCAGAGCAGGCTTATCTGATCGCTCGCAGCGCCGCGGAGACGACGACGATCGTGAGCGCCGAACCCGAGGCTCCATTGCCGGTCGGTAGTGTAGTGGGGCAGCGTTACGTGCTCGAGCAGCACATCAGCTCCGGTGGCTTTGGCGCGGTCTATCGCGCCTCGGATCGCGAGATCCCCCATCATCACGTCGCGCTCAAGCTGCTGCATCGGCCCTCTCCGTCCGGCGCGGAGCGCGAGGCGGCGCTGCGTGAATTGATGCTGATCGCAAGCGTCAGTCACCCGTCGGTCGTGCAGTTCAAGGACTACGGTTGGCACGAGGATCGACTGTGGTTTGCGATGCCCTGGTACAGCGGGCAGACCTTGGATCGTACGATCGGAAGCGAGGAGGGCGCAGTCGCGATGACGCGCGCTGAAGCCCGGCCGATATTTACGCGCATTGCCCAGGGCCTTGCAGCCATGCACGTCGTGGGCGTTCACCACCACGACATCAAACCAGAAAACATCTTCGTCGCAGAAATCGCGGGCTTTCCTGGCGGGCTGCCGGTGTTGCTAGACCTTGGAATCGCAACCCAGCGCGGCGAGAACCCGAAGGGCCTGACGGTTGAGTACGCCTCGCCCGAGACGGCGGCCGCCATGTTGGGCGTTGTGGAACAGCTGATCGAGGGGGCGGCGGACGTGTTTTCGCTCGCGCTCGTTTTACGCAATGCCCTCGACCCGAGCGCTGCGACCCCCGTGCAGACCGATGAAGTCATGCCGCTCTTGCATCAACGTTCGACCGTGCCGGTGACGCTGTCTGAACGGCGCGATTTGAAGTATCTCGAACCTTACTTTCGGCGCTGGCTGAGTCTCGATCCCGCCGATAGGCCGAGCGCCGCCGAGTTTGCTGACCAGCTCGCGGTGCTGACTGAGCCTGAAGAAAAGCGTGATGCGCGCCTGCGCTTGCTCAAGCGGATCGTGCCCATCGTCGCTATCGGATTGTTGCTGATTAGCGCGCTTGTCTTTCAGGTGAAGCGTCAGAAATCTGCGCTGCACGTACAAAGTAGGGAGCTGGAGCAGGAGCGTCTGACGGGCGAGAGCCTGCGCAAGCAGTCTGAAACGCAACTTGCAGAGATCGAGACGCAAGCTGCGCGGCTCGGCAATGAGCGGCAGCAGCTCGAGCAGACGATCAGCATCGCCCGGCGCCTCAACGGCCGACTTGCAGACGCGACCAAGCGTGCGAACGCCTCGGAGAGGCGCAACGCTAAACTTACTGATGAACGCGACGCGCTAAGCAGCCGCAACCAAGCTTTGAGCGCGGAACGCAGCGCGCTGTTGGCCGAACGCGACAGGTTGCGAGAAGAGGCGAGCAGACTTGGCCGTGAGCGCGAAGAGTTGATGCGCGACCGCAATCGGATATCGGGCGACCGCGACCAAGCGCTAGCGCAACGCGAGGCGCTGGATCGGCAACTCGCACGCGTGACGAGCGAGCGAGACTCCCTCGCCAACGCTCGCACGGAGTGGGACGCAAAACTGGACCTCGTCACCCGTCGCAGCGACGCGGCCGTACAGCGCCAAGAACAGCTGGAGCAGCAGCTTTCCGCGCTCGCACAGGACAACGCCAAGCTCAGGTCGGATAAGAAAAGTCTGCAGCAGCAAGTCGACGAAATCGAATCTCGCCAAAAGGCAGCAGTGCGTGCACGAGCAGTCGATGCGCTGGCTAAAAAGCGTGGAATCACAGCGCCGAGCGTTCCTTGACGTGGCTCGCTCTTTAGAGCCTGTTTTGTTGGCAGGTGCCAGGTAGCAGCCGTTCGCCATCCCAACTGTAATTGCCTTCGATGCGGGCGTAGCGGCTGACCAAATCGCTCGGCAGACCCTCGAGACCCAGCGTCAGTCTGGAGCGTTCGCTGAGCGTGGCGGTCCGTGTGTCAAAGAATGCCGCCCAGGCATGATCGCGACGCACGCGAACACAAGCAGGTCCTGTGACACGCGCTTGATAAAACACGCGCCATACGCGGATTTTGCCCGGAAGGCGCGCGTAGCCGACTTCGCCCAGCGCGAGCTTGCCGCGTGCTTCGAGCTTGCCGCGCGCGGGCACCAAGATGCGCAGCTGCGCCTGGTCTGCGTACAAGGTACGACGCGAGCCATTGACGCCGTTGTTTTGCGCGCGGGTGAGCACGAGCAATGCGGTTGGTCCGAGCGAAGGGGCCGCCGTCGCCTGCGCGAACACCTCAGGCAGAGTGGGCGATGACAGCCAGCGCTCTCCGTCGCGTAGCAGCGCGACCTCGTGCGCGGGCTCGCTGTCTGCCGAGGAAGCGCGCGATAGGGTCAGCGCGAGCAGTAGCGGCTCATCGTCGATCAAAGTGCGCGTCTCGAGCTCGCTGTTGCGTCGGAGCAGGCGCAGCCACGGAGGCGACGACACGAGCTTCAGCTCACTCACTTTGCGCGCCTCTTTCAGGACGACCTTGGGCAGACCGCGCGCTGCACTTCGGGTTTGCTTCAGCTCTTGTTCGAGGGTGCGGGGCCAGGGCGGCGGTTGGCCCACTGTTTGGCGCCTAGTTTTCGTGCTGCGCGTCAGGCTCGCTTCGCGCACGCGCGCTTCGCTGCCAAAGCTATAGGCGCGACGCTGACTGCCCGCGGGCGTCTCCAGGGCGAGTACGAAGCTCACATCACCTGCGACCATGCCGATCACGGCGCGCGCGGCGGTCGCGATACGCGCGTTGTCTTCACGAAAGCAGCGAGCCTGAGCCGAGCTTGCGAACGGAGCTGGATGCAGAATCATCGAGCCATCGGGCACCGACAGGTCGCCCCACAGTAAGCAGACAGTGACGCCCCCGGCATCCTGCACTGCCCCCGCGGCGCGGGCACGGGCGCTCGATCGCTGGGCACCGTCGTTGGCGAACGCGAGATGGCGCACTTGCAGCATGGGAAGTGGGTCTAGTACGTCAGGAAGACCGTTGGGCGCGCTGTCTGCGACCACGCCGCCGCCAGCCACGCCAGCGCCCGTGACATCAGCCACCCCAGCGCCGCGTTGCTGCGCGTCCGCTGCTGCGCCCTTACTCCGCGAGCGCTCTGCGCGCATCGAACGCCGCTCTGGATCGATCGGAGTGGCCGTAGTCGCACATCCCATCACGACGAAAAGGAGCCCGCAGAGCGCCCAGCAGCCGGTTCTTGTGCGTAGCACCCCGTCGCGCGCCGTCGGCCTACGGGGCTCCGGACCCATCATGGCTGACAGCGTACCAGAGTCGGACGACGACCAATCGGACTACGATGATAGGCCAAGCTCGCTGCGGTGCTCCGTCATCCAGGCGATATAAAAATCGACGTCTTGGTGAGATGGGATCTCACCTTTGGCGCAGCGCGCTTCGATTTCGGCGCGCAGATCGCCCAGGCGCTTGGAGGGCGGGATGCCGAACGCTGTCGCAATCGCAGATCCGAGGCCCTTGGGCAGCGGCGGCACCTTGGCGTCTTCCACCGACAGGTCCTTGATGCGTTTGCTGAGCTCACTTATCTGCGCAAGGCCGCGCTTCTTCTTCTCGGGCCGCTTGGTGGTGATATCGGCGCGACTCAAATCGAGCAGATCCTTGAGCCCATCGCCCATTTCGCGTGTGAAACGACGCACGGCCGAGTCGGTCCATGAACCGTCGTACTGACTTGCGCGCAGGTGATGCAAAATCAGGTAGTGCACGCGCTCGTACAAAGCGCCCTCAAAACCGAGACGCTTGGCCACCCGACGCTTGAACATGGAGGCGCCCGCTTCGCTGTGTCCAAAGAAATGGACTTCGCCATTGGCGCCGACGCTGCGCGTACGCACCTTGCCGATATCGTGCAGCAGCGCGCCCCAGCGCACTTCGAGCCGCGGCATCGACTGCCACACGACCTGCTTCGTGTGCTTCCAGACGTCTTTGTGGCGCCACTCGCCATCGCCAAAGCCGACCAGTGCCGCGATCTCGGGCAGATAGACCTCGAGGGCGCCCACTTCCAGCAGTGCATCGAGCCCGTCATTGGGACGTTTGCCCATGAGCAGACGATCGAGCTGCTCGCGCACGTCGGACATGCTCAACATCTGCCAGTCTTCGAGGGTCGGTTTGGGCGGCACTGCCTCGAGGTCAGCACTGGCGCACCCCACGTCTGCGGACCAACGCAGCGCGGTGAGGGCTCGATCTACATGCAGGGCCTGCGCGGTGCTCGGCGACATGAGGGACTCCAAAAGGGCGCGGATGCTAGCAGGCAAAGCAGAGCGCCGCAAAAGGCATAAAGTGCGGAAAATGTAAGGCTTTGCACGCGCTCGTGTCGGGGCGGGCTAGTAGTGTAACCTCTCCGCTATGGCAGGACCGCGGGGAAAGGTGTTGGACGAGCTCAGAATCTGGCTCATCCCGCTAGGCATTCTGCTGCTCGGTGCCATGGCCGTTTTCGGGGTCACCGTGTGGCTAGATGCCACGGCAACGGATAACCCCCGACACGTGCTCGACCTGATCATGAAGCCCAACCCCGTTTCGGCTCAGAACACGTTGGGCAGCGCGGGCGAAGTCGTGGCCGCGGTGCTCGCGATCGCGATCACGGTCGTCGCAATCATCGTGGAGCTCGCGTCCAATCGTTACACGCACCGCATCACCGAGCTGTTTGTCCATGAGCCCATCAACTTTCTAGTGATGGGTTTTTTCGTGATCACCGCGCTGCAAGGCCTGTGGGTCAATTTGATCATCGACTACGAGCCGAACGTGGGTGGCTTTGTACCTTACGTTGCGATCAGCGTGTCCATGGTGATGCTGACGTTGTGTCTGCTGATCTTGCTACCTTACTTTGCCTTCGTGTTCGAGTTTCTGAATCCGATCAGCATCGTCGATCGTATTCGCGGCAAGACCCTGTCGGGCATCGCCGATCATGCCCACGGCAGCACCGTGCTCAAGGCCCAGCAAGAGGCGGTGCGCGGTGTCGAACAGCTGGCCGATGTGTCTCTCAATGCGATGGAGCATAAAGATAAGGGAGTCTCCATGGCGGGTGTGGACGCGATGCGCTCCTTGCTCGTGGACTATCAGGCCCTGCGCCCCTCGCTGGCGGCGGAGTGGTACGGCATCGATGGCAGACTCGCCCACAACCCGGACTTCGTATCGATGGCGCCCGAAGTGCTCGACGATTTGAGCGCGCGCCGGGTGTGGTTTGAATGGAAGATTTTGCGCGCTTACCAGAGCCTCTACAACGATGCGCTCAACCGCATGCGCGACATCAACTACCTTATCGCGATCAACACGCGTCTGATCGCCGCGGCTGCCTGGGACTACCAAAACCAGGAGTTGTTCGAGATGGTGGTCAAGTTCTTCAATACCTACCTGCGCTCCGCGATCAACGCCCACGACATCCGCACCGCCTATAACGTGCTCAACCAATATAGACTCGTGGCCGAAGATGCGATCGTGCGCGATGCGAGCGGGGCCTGCGCTATCGAGATCGCCAAGTACTTCAAGTACTACGGCTTACTATCGTTCAACGCGAAGTTGCCGTTCATCCTGGAGACGGTGGCCTATGACATGTGCGCGCTGACGCAGTTCTCTTTCGATCGCAAGAGCCCGGCCACCTCGGCGCTGCTGCGCATCTTTTTGCAAGTCGATAAGGAGAGCGAGAACGACACCCAAGAGAATGCGTTGCGCGGCGTAAGGAAGGCACAGCTCAAGCTGGCCAGCTACTTCCTCTTGCAGGGCGACCAGACCTTTGCACGGGAAGTGTGGACCGATATGAAAGACGAGCGTCCCGAGCGCCTGGCGTCGATTCGCGACGAGCTTTTGAGCGTGGAATCGCGCGAGTTCTGGGAAGTGAGCGATCGCGGCGCCAACTTCGATTACCTCGAGCCTCGCCAAAAGCAGATGCTCCTGCAGTTCTTCGACTGGTTTGGGGACAAGCTGCCGCCGCAGCGCGCGACCTGGGAGTCTGTCACCGGTAAGGTGGTACCTGTGCCTGCCGACGTGGGCGGCATGCGGCCCCCAACCTCGAAAATCCCGTCGAGCTCAGGCCAGCAGCCCGGCTAATCGCCACGGCAGGCAGATGCACTTGGCAGCGCACGTTGCTCTCTCGGCAAAGGTAGGGCTTAGAAAAGCGCTGCTCCCTTCGTGGAAACGCCCGCGAATCAAACAAGTATTGCGTTTGTCGTCGTAGTGTTTCATAAATGCGTTACTAATGAGCGAGGTCGGCCGTGGGTGTACACAGCGGGAGCCAAGTTGAGCTGCGACGTGATGTCCGCATGCTTGGGGAGTTGCTGGGCGAGGTGGTCGCCGAGCAGGCGGGGCCTGAGCTCCTGGCCACGATCGAGGTCGTGCGCTCGTTGAGTAAGCATCGGCGCCAGGCAGCAGCCCAGTCGTCCTTAGATCCCGCAGCTCCCACCGCAGGCACAGGCCTCGCGCAGCTCGAGCGCGCATGCTCATCCATGTCCCGCTACGAGCTTGTGCAAGTGGCGCGCGCCTTTGGCGTGTTTCTCGCGCTCGTCAACGTGGCCGAAAAAGTAGAAGAGGTACGTGCCCCACGGGGCGCCCATGCTCCGAGCAGTCGCGACGACTTGCAGCTTCAGGAGGTGCTGCGCGAGCTGTCGACCTCTGGCGTCGGGCCCGATGAAGTTGCCCAAGCTCTGCAGGCGCTGCGCGTGGAGCTGGTGCTGACCGCCCATCCCACCCAAGCGATTCGCCGTACGATCCTGCAGATTCAGGACTGCGTCTTTGATCTACTGACGAGCTACGATCGCGCAAACGACGACAGCGTACGCCACGAGCTGAGGCGCGAGCTCAAGCGTCAGATCACTGCCCTCTTCAACACGGAAGACGTGCGCCGCGAGCGGCCGTCGCCTTTGCTCGAAGCCAAGCTCGGTCTTGAAGTGTTCGAGCACACGCTTTGGGAGGCCGTGCCACGCTTTTTGCGGCGCTTGGACGAGCAGCTTGCCGACCAGCTGCCATGCGCGTCCCGCATTGCCTTGGGCTTTGATGCCCCCCTCGTCAGCTTTGGATCGTGGATGGGGGGCGACCGCGATGGACACCCCCTGGTTACCGCGGAATGCTCTGCCCAAGCGGTGGCGCACGGCCGTCTGATCGCAGCACGTCTGTATCGGCGCGAGATCGACGCGGTACGCGCGGAGCTGACGGTGCATCGCGTCGGTCGCGAGCTCAAAGCGTTCATCGGCAATATCGACCGACCTTACCGTAGCTATCTGCGCCACGTCCGTGAGCTCTTGATCGCCACGGAGCGCCGCATGGAGCTCATTCTGGAAGGGCAGACGCCCGCGGCCGACCCGTACATCATGCACAAAAGGCAGCTGCTAGAGCCTTTGCTTGTCTGCCACCGCTCGCTGCTCGAGAGCGGGCAAGCGATTCTTGCAGAGGGTCGTTTGCTCGATTTGATCCGCCGCGTGCAGGCGTTCGGCGTGACGATGGTGCGTCTGGACCTGCGCGAGTCTTCCGAGCGTCACACGCGCGCGGTGAGTGCAATAACCCAGCAGCTTGCAGCGGTGCGCTACGAGAATCTGACTGAAGATCAGCGCGTGGCCTTTCTGATCGACCAACTGGAGCGCGGTCAGCCGATCGACCTGCGTTCACTCGTGCTCGATGCGGACGTGCAGCCCGTGATCGATACCTTCTTGGCTGCGGCAGCGATAGGTCCCGAGGGCTTGGGCGCCTATGTGGTGTCGATGGCCCACTCGGCATCGGACGTGCTCGCGGTAGAGTGGCTGCAGAAGCTAGCGGGAGCAGCCCACCCACAGCGCGTGGTCCCGCTGTTTGAGACCCTGGATGACCTGCGCAAGGCGCCGCAAACCTTACACGCTCTGCTCTCCCTCGACTGGTATCAGCAGCGCATCGTCGGCCAGCAAGAGGTGATGCTCGGATACTCAGACTCGACCAAGGATGGTAGCCGACTCGCTTCGGCGTGGGAGCTGTACCGCGCGCAGGAGAACCTGGCGAAGGTCGCACGCGCGCACCATGTCGAGCTGTCATTTTTTCACGGGCGCGGTGGCAGCATCGGTCGAGGCGGCGGGCCGTTGTCTTTGATCGCCAATACCACGCCCACGCCCACGCCCACACCGCGCATGCGCGTGACCGAGCAGGGCGAGATGATTCACGCGCGCTTGGGCTGGCCTGTGATCGCGGAGCGGACGCTTGAGAGCTACGTGGCGATGACCTTGCGTGGGCACTTGTTGCCGCAGCCTGTGCCTAAGCCCGAGTGGCGTTCACTGCTAAATCTGTTGTCCGACGCGTCGTCGCGTTCTTATCGCGAGCTGGTCAGCCGACCTGACTTTGTCGCCTATTTCAGTGAAGCGACGCCCGAGCACGAGCTGTCGCGCATGCCGATCGGCAGTCGCCCCGCCCATCGCAGTGGCGTGCTGAGTCTGCTCTCGTTGCGCGCGATTCCGTGGGTATTTGCCTGGACGCAAACGCGTCTGATGACTCCCGCCTGGTTGGGCATCGAAGAGGCTTTTTGCTACGCGCGGGGGCGCGGCTTTGGCGAGACCCTGCAGGAAATGTCGAACCAATGGCCGTTCTTCGCTGCGACGCTCGGTCTCACAGCGCATGCGCTCGCCCAGGCCGATGGTGAGATTTCGGCCGTCTACGACCGGCGTTTGGTAGACGAGCAGCTGCTACCGATCGGCGAGGACTTGCGGGCACGCCTGCGATCCGCGATCGAGCAAGTCGTGTTTGCCACGCGCGCGACGCACCTGCTTGAGTTCGACGAGCCACAGCGGCGCTCGATCGCGCGACGGGCAGCCTATATCGATCCGATCCACCTTATCCAGGTGGAGCTGCTCGCCCAGCTTCGGGGCAGTACGACGGATGAATCCAGTGACGCGCCGCTGCGACGTGCCGTGCTCAGCACAGTCACGGGTCTTGCAGCGGCCATGCAAAGCACGGGCTAAGCCAAAGGAGATTGGGACATGAGTGACACAGTAGAGCGGATTCTGCACAACTACGCGGGTGAGTCGGCCGGAGTCATCGGTAATCTGCGCAGGTTGATGCAACACGGCGAAATCGGCGGCACGGGTAAGCTCGTGATCCTTCCGGTCGACCAGGGCTTTGAGCACGGCCCGGTACGTTCCTTTGGCGCCCATCCAGGCGGCTACGATCCTGAGTATCATATCAGCCTGGCGGTCGAGTCTGGCTGCAGCGCCTATGCCGCGCCCGTTGGCTTTCTCGATGTGGTCGCAGCCAAATACGCCGGCACGATTCCGTTGATTCTCAAGGTGAACAACAGTGATCTGCTGGGCGGGCCCGAGGCGCCGCACAGTGCGGTCACATCGACTGTCGAAGACGCCCTGCGCCTCGGTTGCAGCGCGGTCGGCTTCACGATCTATCCCGGATCGAGCGCACGCAATGCGATGTACGCCGAAGCGCGCGAGCTCATCCAAGCGGCACGCAAGGTGGGGCTGCCCACGATCCTTTGGGCGTATGCACGCGGTGCGCTCTCCAAGGACGGCGAGACCGGCATCGACACCATCGCCTATTCCGCCCATGTCGCTTGCGAGCTCGGTGCGCACATCGTCAAGGTCAAAGCACCCACGGATTTCATCGAGGCCAAAGACGTGCGCCGCTTGTACGAGAGCGTGCCTATCGCCAGCTTGAGTGACCGCATCCGTCACGTGGTGCAGAGCAGCTTCAACGGTAAACGCATCGTGATTTTCTCGGGCGGAGCGACCAAGGGCACCGACGACGTGCTCAAAGACTTGCGGGAGATCGCAGCGGGCGGCGGATTTGGTACCATCATGGGCCGCAACGCATTTCAACGTCCGCGCGCCGAAGGCGTCGCGCTCCTTCGCGAAGCGATTCGCATCTTCAAGGGCTGATGGAACACATTCTTGCAGGAGATATCGGCGGCACGAAAACGGCGCTGAGCTTGTTCGCACGCGAGAGCAACTCGAGGGAGCTTATCGGTGTGGCCTCTGCGCGGTTTAAAAGCGCGGAGTATTCGGGCTTGGCGCCACTCGTGCGCGAGTTCCTGCGTGATGCCATGGGCACGAGCGAGCTGAGCTCGTTGCGCGCGGCAGCCTTCGGTGTGGCAGGCCCTGTCACCCACGGCGTGTGTAAGACAACCAATTTGCCCTGGGTCATCGACCAACGTCAGCTGTCCCAGGGACTTGGCACGGTGATCTGTCTGATCAACGACTTTCACGCGGTCGCGCTAGGGGTCGCTGAACTCGCTCCGAACGAGCTCGAGGTCCTGCAAGAAGGGGAGGTCGATCCAGAAGGACCAGTGGCGATCATCGGTGCCGGAACGGGGCTCGGCGAAGCCATCTTAGTACCCACTCCGAATGGCCCGCGCGTGATTCCCACCGAAGGGGGGCACGCGGACTTTGCGCCTCGCAACGAGGTGGAGATCGAGCTGCTACGCTTCTTATGGAAGCGTCACTCGCGCGTTTCTTTCGAGCGCGTCGTATCCGGGCTTGGGATCAAGACGCTTTACGACTTCGTGGTCGAGACGTCCCTTGCGCCCGAATCAGCCGCGGTGAAGGCAGAGCTGAGCCAGGGCGACCCGGGCAAGGTGATAGGGGAGCACGCGCTCAAGGTCACCGATGCGGCCTGCGTACGCGCGGTGGACCTGTTTGTGTCGCTGTACGGCGCCGAAGCGGGCAATCTCGCGCTCAAAACCTTACCCACCGGCGGCCTGTTCGTGACCGGCGGCATCGCCCCGCAGCTGATCGAGAAGCTGCGCGATGGCTCCTTCATGCACGCTTTCCTCGACAAGGGACGCATGGCGAGCTGCCTCGAGCGGATTCGCATCTCCGTGGTGATGAATCCGCGCGTGGGGTTGCTCGGCGCGCGTCGGCTGGCAAGTCAACTTACTTGACGAGCGGGCTCATTCGCTAGGCTACCTACAGCAGCAAGCGCAGCGGCGATTCCAGCCGCTTTTTGATCGCCGCCAACAGCTTCGCTGCGTCGGCGCCATCGACAGCACGGTGGTCGGCGCTGAGCCCCAGGGTCAGACGTTTGCCGACCACGACCTGCCCGGCCTTGACCACCGGCTCGTCGCGCAGGGCGCCGACCGCCAGGATGCCAGCCTGGGGCGGGTTGAGGATGGCGGAAAAAGAATCGACGCCGAACATGCCCAGGTTCGACACGCTGAAGGTGCCGCCTTCGAGCTCCTCGCTCTTGAGCTGCCGAGCGCGGGCGCGCTGGCCGAGGCGCTGCATCTCACAGGCAAGCTCGGACAGGTTCAGTTGCTCGGCGTTGCGGATCACGGGGGTGACAAGCCCGCCTTCGATCGCCACGGCAATACTCAGGCTCACGTGCTCGTAATGCTGAATACCGTCGTCGTGAAAGGTCACGTTGCAGGCGGGTACTTCGTGCAGGGCACGCGCGACCGCGAACAACACGAAGTCGTTGACGGACAGCTTGAGCCCGTCGCCTGCAAGTTGGGCATTGAGCAGGGTGCGGGCGGCGACTAAGTCGGATACCTCGGCGTCTGCAAACAAGTAGAAGTGCGGCACCTCGCGTTTTGACTCACTCAAGCGACGCGCAATCGTCTTGCGCATGCTGGTGAGCGGCACGCGCTGACCTGCGTTCGGGGTCGCGACGGTCGGCTCGACCTGACGCTTAGCGCTGTCGGGAGGGTGCTTCGCGCTCGCTGCAGGCGCTTGAGTCTGCAGCGCATCGAGGTCGCGTTTGATGATGCGCCCGCGTGGACCTGTGCCTGTGATCTGCCGCAGATCCAGCTCGCGCTCCCGCGCCAGCTTGCGGACCAAGGGCGAGGTAATCATGCGAGCCGCTAGCACTGGTAGGGCCGGCGCGTCGTTTTCGAGCGGTATCACCGCGTCTTCAGGTGCGACCGGGCTTCCCTGCGCGATGGGCGCAGGGGCTTGTAGGGTAGTGACCAGACCGTGCTCGTTCCAAAGCTGCGCGAAGTCTTCGCCCGCCTTACCCATGATCGCCACGGGTTGGTCGGGTAACAAGGTGGTCCCCTCGCTGACCAGGCGCTTGAGCAGTACACCCGGATCAAACGAGCGAAACTCCATGGTGGCCTTGTCGGTCTCGATCTCGGCGATCAAATCATCGACCGAAATCAAGTCCCCTTCGTTTTTAGCCCAGCGTACGAGAACGCCCTCTTCCATGGTGGGAGAGAGCTTCGGTAGCCCAATGATCTTTGCCATGCCGCTTGAGACCTTTCAGACGTACATCACTTGCTTGACAGCCTTGACGATTTGCGGAGCGCTCACGAGCACGCTCTCTTCCAAATGGCGTGCATAAGGCATGGGTACATCCATGCCGCTGATGCGTTCGATCGGAGCGTCGAGATAGTCGAACACTGCTCGCTGCAGGCGGTCGACGATTTCCGCGCCGGGTCCTCCGTAGGGCCAGTGCTCATGCACCACCACGCAACGATGGGTCTTTCTGACGCTCTCGGCGATAGCATCGTGATCGAGTGGACGTAAGGTGCGGGGGTCAATTACCTCGGCGTCGATGCCTTCAGTCGCGAGAAAATCGGCGGCTTTCATCACCTCGTAGTAGGGCCTGCCCCAGCTGACGATCGTGACGTGTTGCCCCTCACGAGCGATTCGCGCCTTACCGATTTCGATGACTTCGTCTTCGTCGAGATCGGGCACTTGACCCTTCACGCCGTAGAGTGTCTCGCCCTCGAGAAAGACCACCGGATCGGTCGAGCGGATCGCCGCTTTCAGTAGACCTTTGGCATCGCGAGGGGTCGACGGGGCGCACACGAGTAAGCCCGGAATCTGTGCGTAGAACGTCTCCATGGCATGACTGTGTTGCGCTGCGACTTGGCGCGCCGAGCCGTTGGGCCCGCGGAACACGATAGGTACCTTCAATTGGCCGCCGCTCATCTGGCAGAGCTTGGCTGCATTGTTGAGGATCTGATCAAAAGCGACCGCGGAGAAATTCCAGGTCATGAACTCGATGATCGGTCGCAGGCCGACGATGGCGGCACCGATGCCCACCCCGGCAAAGCCAGCTTCTGCGATCGGCGTGTCGATGATGCGCTCGGGGCCGAACTTCTCGAGCAGGCCCTCGGTAACCTTATAGGCGCCTTGGTAGTAACCGACTTCTTCACCCATCAAAAATACGTCGGCATCGCGCTGCATTTCTTCGGCGATGGCTTCTCGTATGGCGTCGCGATAGCGGATTTCACGCACGGTTGCCTCCCTGGAACTGACTTGCATAGACGCTCGTGCGCATCATGGTTTCGGTGGCCGGGGGGCTCTGCTCTGCGAAGCGCACGGCGGCTTCCATCTCCGTGTTGACTTGGGCTTCGATCGCAGCGAGTGCTTCGTCTTTGACGTTGGCCTCAAGCAGTTGGGCGCGCGTGATGCGTAGGGGGTCGCGCTGCTTTCTAAGCTCGACTTCTTCCGGCGTCCGGTACTTACCGGGGTCGCTCATCGAGTGACCGCGGAAACGGTACGTCGACACTTCGAGCAAGGCTGGCCCCTGACCACTGCGCGCGTGGTCGACCGCGAGCTTCAGGCGGTCGCGCATCACGCGCACGTCGTCGCCCGCAAAGCGGTCGCGGTAGGCGGCATAACCTTCCGCTTTTTTCGTGATGTCGCGCACCGGTAAGGTTCGGTCGTTGGGAGTGCCCATCGCGTATTCGTTGTTTTCGACCACGAACACCACGGGCAGCTTCCATAACCCGGCGAGCGAGATCCCTTCGTGAAAGCCACCGATGTTGGTAGCCCCATCACCCAGGTAACAGACGACCACGCGCTTGTCGCGCTTGTAGACGCATTTGAAGGCGACGCCTGCCGCGATTGCGACGTGGCCACCGACGATGCCGTGGCCGCCGAGAAAGTGGTGCTCGATGTCGAAGAAATGCATGGATCCGCCCATGCCGCGTGAGCAACCGGTGTCGCGTCCGTAGAGCTCCGCCATGCCCGCTTCGGCGCGCATGCCGCGGGCCAGGGCGTGACCGTGGTCGCGGTAGGTGGTGATCACGTAGTCGTCCGGTTGGAGCGCACGCGAACCCCCCACCGCAACGGCTTCTTGTCCAATATATAAGTGGAGAAAGCCGCCGATCTTATCCTGCGCGTAACCCCGGGCGGCCTCTTCTTCGAAGCGACGGATCAGGAACATCTGCCGATAGCAGTGTATGAGCTCGTCTCGTTCATCTGGATCCAGTGGTTTCTGATGCTCGTGTTCCATGGCCGTTCTCCTACAGACCTAACTCGCCCTCGAGGCGCTCGATGATCGACAGCCTTGGACGCCTCTCGGCGCTCGCCTCGCTGTTGCTGCGTTCTGACTCTGCGATCACGCGCTCGAGCGAGAAGCGAAAGACGCTTGGATCGTTGGTCGGAGCGCCGCCCGTGACCGTCGGCTCATAGCTGACCATTTCTGAGCGCGCGCCCGAACGCAGGGCTTCGATCGCGGCGAGCGCGAAGCGACCGGCCAACATGCGATCGAAGTAGCTCGGGCTACCCCCACGCACTAAGTGCCCGAGCACCGTGGCACGCACGTCGACGCCGGGCAGTTGCGCATCGATGCGGTCTTGAAGCTCCCTTACCAAGCGCGTGCAAGGTAGGGGCACACCCTCCGCTTTGAGCACCAGCACGCGCCGCTTGGACGAGCCTGGCGCAAAGCCGCGCACGATCAGCTCCTCCACCGTGCGAATGATGTCCTCTTCGCTCCGGCCACGTTCGGGGACGAGCACGCCATCGGCGCCGACGGCCAGGGCGGCCGCGGTTGCGAGGTAACCTGAGTCGCGACCCATAACTTCGACCACGAAGGCCCGCCGATGGGCACGTGCCGTGTCACTGATGCGCTCGCAGGCTTGCACGATCGTGTTCAATGCGGTGTCCACGCCGAGCGCCATCGAGGTGCAACCGATGTCGTTGTCGATCGAAGCCGGAATGCCGACGACCCGGACGCCGTGTTCGCGGGCGAGCAGCGTCGCGCCCGACAGCGAGCCATTGCCGCCGATCACCACCAGGCCATCGACGTCGTTCAAGGATTTGGCGGCTTGGGCGCGCCCCTCGGGCGTCATGAAGGCACGACAACGTGTGGAGCCGAGCTCTGTGCCGCCGGTGCCGGCATACAAGTCTAGGGCGGCCACCGGACGCACAGAACGCGAACCCTCAGGCATGCGAGCCGTGAGCGGCAGAAAGCGCCCCTCGATCAGTCCCGCGTAGCCATCCTGCACGCCGAGCACCTCCGTGCCGCGCGCCGCACTGAGCTTGGCGATCGCGCGGATCGCCGCATTCATGCCCGGAGCATCGCCACCGGACGTCAAGACTGCGAGCCGTTTCATGCCGAACCTCCTGGCCGACTAGCCGCGATTTGAGTGCCAACGGGCCTCATGTTCGGTGGCTTGTCGTAGTAACGCAGTACTGAGTTACTACATAGCTCTGGGTCGCTGTCAAGCCACGTCTACGGTAGGCTCGGGCCCCTGACGCGAGGTAACGGCGAGTGAAGCTGAGAGCAGAGACCGAAGGACGCATCGTAGATGCCCTCACCCAACTGAATTTCACCGCGACCGACGCGCGGGCGTACATCGCGCTGCTGAAAGGGGCCCCGGCGACGGGCTACGAAATCAGCGCCCGGTCCGGGTTGCCGCGTTCGGCGATCTACACCGTGCTGAGAAAGCTGGAGGCAAGTGGGCTTATCAATGCGATAGGCCAGGAGCCTGCGCGCTATGTTCCGCTGCCTCCCGAGCGTCTGCTCGAGCTGCTCGAGTCACGATTTCAGCGCAACCTGACCCAGCTCAAGGACTCGCTGAAGGGGCTGCGTGGGGCGGCTTCCGATGCGCCGACCTGGACGTTGCACGGTTACCCGGCGATGTTGGAGCAGGCGGAGCAATTGATAGGCAACGCCAAAACGACGCTGTTTGGCTCGATTTGGGGACGCGAAACGCAGGCGCTCGCGGCGCACCTGCGCACGGCAAGCGCACGCGGGCTCGATATCATTCTGTTTTCGTTTACGCCGCTGCCCGAAGGCGTGGGTAAGGTCTACAGCTACGGAATCCCGGAGGAGAAGCTTGAGCCCTACTGGGATCATAAGATCGTGCTCGTTGCCGATCATGAGCGCGCCCTAGTCGGGGGCGCGGAGCAAAATGAGCATACGCAGGCTGTGATCACGGAGGTGCCTGCGCTGATCGAGGTAGCGACCTCGAACCTCGTGCTCGACCTTACTTTGTTCGGTCAGCGCTATCACTTGGATACCACTGAAGTTATCGCCAAGCTGATCAAGATCTTTGCGCCGATCGACCAGCTCGCCTCCGAGGCCGCCGAGCATCACAGTGAGGGCGCTTCTGGCACACCGAAGCTCAAGCCCAAGCCGAAGCGCTAGCGCTCGACTGCCCGTGGCCGCGGCAGCGACAGTGCCCAGACCGGAGGCAGCGCTTAGCGGGCGATCGTGAGAAGCTCGGTGACCGTCGCCGGCGCGTCGGCTGCATCCAACGGTAAGGTCTGATTGGCGAATGCGCCGCCGGTTGCGCTCGTGATGCGTGCGAACAGCGAGACCTTGGTGCCCGCCCCCAGATAGGTAAGTGGGAGACGCGCTTCGCAGGCGCTGGCACTGCAGACAGTGGGGGCTTCGCTGCCATCTATCCACGACAGGTTGGCAGCGCTGGCGCCGACTAAGCTGCGAAAGCCGGTCGAAGCATCAAAGCCGCTCGTGGCGGACACAGCCATGCCGCGCGTACCCCAGGCGACCTCGGCCCCAAAGCTCACCGGCGTGGTCAAGGCTGCTGATAGGGCATCGTCGAGGGCGCCTGTCTGATCGGTTAGCACGCCTGGCGCAAGACCCATGTCCGGTGTGCTGTCCAAGTAGACGACGATGGCGTTCGTGCTCTCGATCGAGCCGCGCACGGCGAGCCAAAGCGCGCCGTCTTTGACCAACACACCCAAGGACAGCAGTACGTTTTTCGTCGCGCCCCAGTTACTGGGTATGCTTTGCATGGTCCAGGTCGCGCTCTGCCACTCACTGTCGTGCACCACGCCGTCGATGGTCAACGGTAAGGTCTCTACTTCCGCGTCAGGTGGCTGGCTGCCCGCATCGACGCGGCCCGGCTCCATGCCCGCGTCAGGTGGCGCGGGTGTCTTGTCACTTCCCCCGTCCTTGGCAGCTTGCCCTGCGTCGTAATCGGCGGGGCTAGCGTCTGGCGAGGGGCTGCCTGCATCTGGAAGCTCCGCGACCCCTGCTTCAAGCGCCGCGTCGCTTGCGGCATCGGCACGGGTAAGATTCAGGTTGGCATCGTCATCAGCGCCGATGGCTGAGACGGCACAGCCTTGGAGCAGTAGCGAAACGGCAAAGGCGTGAGTGCGATCGATCATTCGCGGCCGAGCTAGGGAGACGCCGAAACCATTACCTCGTACCGACATACTCTTCTCCTGGGGCTCGCTGGGCACGCGCTGGGTTCAGGGAGCGGCGACCCGAAGCTCAACTCTTGACGAGCAAAGCGACGGGAAAGCGCGAGCAGAGCGCGCTTACTTCGACGGTGCCCGATGCCACTCGCTCTCCGGTCAGGCGATTGAGCCAATCGCCCTTGGGAATCGTAATACGCGGCTCGTACTTCGCGCGTTCGCTTGCGAGAAATAGACGTTGGCCGACGGCGAGGCACTCGCCGCTACGCAGCAGTGCGACCACACTGTCCAGTGGATCGGCATCGACATGAATCGGCTCGTAACTCGAGGTTGGTGTCAGAATCTCGGGACGCTCGCGCCGCAGTTGCAGACCCTGGTAGAGCACCCATAGCTTGGGCAGGCCCTCATCGAGGCGCGCCATGATCAGCTCCGGCGACATGCCGCGCTTGAGCTCGCCTAGCATCGCCCTGCGCTCAGCAAAGCTGACAGGACGACGATTGTCGGGGTCAACCAAACTGGTGTCGTAGAGCTCGGTGCCCTGATAGACGTCGGGGATACCCGGCGCGGTAAGCTTGAGCAGCGTCTGCGTCAGCGCGTGAATGCGCGAAGCCCGCAGCACGGGCACGAGAAAGCTCTCGAGGGATTGCAGGAAGTCTGCGTTCTTGAGTAAGGCTACGGCAAAGTCGCTGACGGCCGTTTCGTAGGCGACGTAGGGCGCAAGCCAGCTTGTGTACTGCTTGGCCTCGCGGATCGCCTTGCGCATATACGCGACCAGACGCTCAGGTGTGATAGGCCAAGTACCCACTAAGGTTTGATAGAGCAAATACTCGGTACCCTTGTCGAGCAGCGGGTCGGCGAGGTTGGCGTTCAGCTCAGACCAGGTCTGCACGGCAGCCTGCCAGGCGCTGGGGATTTCGCTCAAGGCGGAGATGCGCAAACGTGTGTCTTCAGCCCGCTTCGTGTCGTGGGTAGAGGTCGACAGCAAGCTCAAGGGCTGGGCCATGGTGGCCCGTGCGCAATACTGATGAAACTCGCGCAAGCTGTGGCCGAAGCGCTCGGGATTGCCGCCGATCTCGTTGAGCGAGGTCAGCCGGCCGTAGCGGTAGAGCGCCGTGTCTTCGATGCCTTTGGCCATCGCGGCGCAGGTCAGCTGCTGAAAGCGCAGACACAGCTCGTCGACGGGCACGTGTGAAAGCTGATCGACCACGCGGGCGATGGCGTGATCGAGCTCTGGACACTCCGCGGTCGCGCGCGCCGCGGCGCGATCGAGGTCGGCCTGTTCCTGTGCGCTTAGCTCCTTGCCGGGACGCGCATAACTACGTCCCACGTCGAGAGCGAGTGCGAGCTCGAGCACGGCTCTGCGGGTTTGCTCGACCTCGATGCTCGCGTTGCTGTCCTGGGTGCGCTTTTGCAGGAGGCGCACCACACGGTTGATTTCGGGCTGCAATAGGTCGTTTAGGACCAGGCGCTTCGATTCACTACAGATGGTGCCAAATGTCGGAGGAGTGCGGCCAAGGAAGGCCTCGAGCGCTGCGTCCATGCCCTCGGCCCCGTTCGGGTCGACGAACAGGCCGTTGATCAGGTTAAGAAAGTCGTAACCAGTGGTGCCGTCGACTGCCCAATTCTCAGGCAGCCACTCACCGGGGCTCAGCACCTTTTCGCCTACGATCCAAGCTTCGGGCGCAGCCTTGCGCAGGGCTTGGAAGTAACCCTCCGGGTCAGTGAGGCCATCGGGATGATCGACGCGAATACCGGACACGAGTCCATCGCGAACCCAATCCAGAATGCGACGGTGTGTGGACTGAAACACGTGAGCGTCTTCGACGCGAATGGCTGCAAGCGAGCTGATGTCGAGGAAGCGTCGATAATTCACGATGCCCAGGCCAGTACGCCAGTAGACGAGCTTGTAGAACTGCTTTTCTAGTAGCTGCGCGAGCTCTATAGGGTAGCCGTTGACCCGTTGCATCCAGCTATCGGTGCCCGCGTCGGAGCACGCTTCCAAGCCGCTGCTGAAGCTGGCTTCGCACAAGGGTAGGGCCCGCTCGCCGACGAGCACGACGACCTTCCCTTGCTCGTTGCGGCCCAGCCGTACGTGGCCGGAAGCGAGCGCCGTGCCCTCTTCGCTGGGTAGAATGGGTAGCACGACCTTACCATCTAGATCGGCATTCCACTCGATATCGAAAAAGTGGGCGAAGGGACTGGTAGGGCCCTTTTCGAGCACATCCCACCACCAGGCGTTGTCATCGCTGTCGATGCCCATGTGGTTTGGCACCACGTCGACCATCTGCTCGAGGCCGCGCGCCTTGAGCGCCGCGCACAAGCGAGCGTGCCCCGCTTCGCCGCCCAGATCCTCACGCACGCGCGCAGGATCAACCACGTCGTAGCCGTGGGAGCTGCCGCGCGTGGCGGTCAGATACGGCGCGAAATAGCAGTGGCTCGCCCCGAGCTCCGCGACATAGTCGAGCACTTCAATGGCTCGATCAAAGTCGAAGCTGGGGTGAAGTTGAAGGCGGTAGGTCGCGCGTGGGATCCTGTTAGACATTGTAGTGACGCAAGCATGAACTACTATGGAGCCCGGTTCACGCCTTTTTTTAGGCACGCTCAAAAGGCAAGTAGTTTCGGGCCGAACTGAGAGCTCACAGCATGCTTTGGCGCGGGACAAAGGAACGCGCTGGTGATTGCGCTAGGTAGTATTCATGGACTGCGTTACTAAGCGCAGCCATGCGCACACGCTGGTTGCTCCCGATGCTCGGCCTAGGCCTGCTGGCATGTCGGCAAGATGCTGCGGTCGATTCGCGTTCCAATCCTTCGGCGCCTGGCGACGCCAGCACATGGCCTGACACTGACGGAGGGCCGCCCGAAGTGCCTCCGATCGGCGCCGAGGCGGGCGTGGAGAGCGGCATTGACGGCGGCGCGGAGGACGCCGGTCATGACGCGGGTTCGCCCAAGCCTGAGTGTACCCATGACCTGGGCTGTCCCGGTGGCATCTGCGAAACCAAGCAGTGCGTCGAAAGCCAATGCAGTACGGGCGCAGAGTGTGCAGACACTCAGACTTGTCGCGCCGGCCGCTGTGTGCCCCTTGGCTGCGGCGGACATCACTTCGTCTACGATCCCAAGGGCCGCACGCTGACGAGCGTGGCCGTAGCCGGCACATTCAACGGCTGGGACAAGGACAGCGCAAGCGCACAACTAAGCTTTGATGCGCAAACCCAAACCTGGCGTGGCCGACTAGAGGTCGGTGAGGGCAGCCATGAGTACAAACTCGTGGTCAACGGCAGCGAGTGGCTGCTCGACCCAAGCAATCCCGAGCAGACGAGCACGGATGGCTCGGCCAACTCGAAGTTGCTGATCGATTGCCCCTTCGCCTGTCAGGCTGACACGTCCGAGTTCGACTGGCGGGACTCGGTGCTGTACTTCGCGATGCTGGACCGTTTTCGCGACGGTGATGGTAAGGGCAGCGCTCCTGCCGCGGGCGGTGATGCCCAGAATCCGCGTAGTGGTTATGGCGGCGGAGACCTGATGGGGCTCACCGACAAGCTGCCTTACTTGAGTGACCTCGGTGTCTCGGCGCTATGGATTACCTCGCCTGCGCGCAATTTGCAGGGGGGATACCACGGCTATTGGCCAGCCCCGGAAAACATCGACTACTCAGATCCGGACCATCCCTCTCCTGTGCCCGCCATCGATGCGCGCGTGGGCAGTGATGCGCAGCTGAGAAACCTAGTCCAAGCTGCCCACCAGTCTAAGTCCGCGCAGGGCCACGGCATCAAGGTGTTGTTTGACTACGTGATGAAGCACGCGGCAGACACGAGCCCCCTTGCGATGAGCCATGGGGATTGGTTCTATCGTGAAAATGGTAAGGTCAAGGAGTGTAGTAACGGCACGCCGGACGAGCCTGAAGACGACGTGTGGAATGACCCATTCTGGAAGACGCGCTGCGGCTTCAACGGCTTTTTGCCGCCCTTTGATTTCGATGCCAGCACGGCCGCACGCAATTGGTCCGTATCGGATGCTGTGTACTGGGCAACCGATATGAAGCTCGATGGCTATCGGCTCGATGCGATCAAGCACGTGCCTAAGAGCTGGCTTGCAGAGTTGCGGCAGAGATTGTGGGACAAGATCCCGGCACCGGCGGGTGGGCGCTTCATGCTGATCGGCGAAACCTTCGACTTCACGCGCGACGCGCTCAAGTCCCTGATCGAGCCTGGAACATTGCTCGATGGGCAGTTTGATTTTCCGATGCGCGCCAAGTTGTGCGAGGCCAGTCTGACCCGGACCTTGCCCATGTCCGAGCTTGCGATCTGGCTCGAGCAGAACGACCGCTACTATGGGGAGCGCGCGATCATGACCACGTGGTTGGGCAACCACGACGTGCCGAGACCGATTCACCTGGCATCGGGTCAGTTGAGCAACTGCTACGAGGGAAGCCACGCCAAGAACAGCTTGCCCGCTCAGTTCGCACAGCCCCAGGATGCGGCAGCTTACGAACGCTTGGCGGTGGCGTTTGCGCTGCAGTTTGCAAGCCCCGGCATTCCCATGATCTACTACGGCGACGAAGTGGGACTGGCGGGCGGTGGCGACCCCGAAAACCGTCGCATGTTGCCCTGGGATGACAGCGTACTCAGTGCACCTCAGAGAATCTTGCGGGACAAGGTCAGGGCGCTTGCCAGGCTGCGGGCCAAGGTCCGCGTCTTGTCACGTGGAGAGCGTAAGACCATTCACAGCGATGCAGATTCGTGGCTGTTTGAGATGCGTGGTTGCGAGCCTACCCTGAGCAATGTGCTGGTCGCGATCAACCGAGGGGATGCCGAGAAAAATGTGACGTTGCCTGCAGGCGACTACGAGGATCTGCTCGGCAGCTCGGCCAACCGTGCGGGCACAGTGAGCCTCAAACCTCGCAGTTACCTGTTTCTGAAGCTTCGTTGAAGGTTTGTCAGCAGCAGGGCTTGCTCACAGCGCAAATCGCGTGGCATGAGAGCAGCGGGAAGCTCGCAGCGTGTCACAATCGCAGCCCGATCGAGAGCCTGGGTCTGCCGCAGTGGTAGACTGCGTCTGTGCCTGATTGCGGACGCTCGAACAAAGCAAGGCGCAGTGCTCACGGCGGGGTCGATGGCGGATTCCAGGCCTGCACCGAGCCGGCGCCTGCAAGCTCAACGGGGGATGACACTCGGATCTACGAGGCCGAGGTCGAGCGCGCAGCGCACAAGCTCTTCTCGCGAGCGGACGCCGAATCGATCGCCGAGTCGGCTGCGATAGGTCTCGATAGTTTTTACCCGCAGGCCGAGACTATCGGCAATTTGGCGGTGCGTCAGACCGCGTGCGAACAAGGCGAGCACCTGCCGCTCGCGGTCGCTCATGGGCCGTCCGCTCGCCGCGCGCTCGGCAGTTGCCGCGCCATCGACACGTTCTACCGCGAGAAAATCTCCGAGCCGAACTCCGTCCAAGGGCACGCTAAAGAACGATCTGCCCGCAGCGATGATGCGCACCGCATGCACCACATCGACTGCCTCAGCCGCCTTGTTCAGATAGCCGTGGATGCCGGCCGAGAGCGCCCGGCGCGCGATCTCGGGCTCGATGTGGGCGGTCAGGATAAGCACGCGCGTTGCAGGAGATCCCCTGGCGATGCTCGGCAGAATAGACAGCCCGGAATCGTCTGGAAGGCCTACATCGATCACGGCTACGTCCGGCCGCTCCCGCGTGATCAGTTTGAGCGCGCTCTCCGCGGTATCGGCTTCTCCGATTACTTCCATGTCGCTTTGTTGCGACAGAATGGCTCTCAAACCGACGCGAATAATTCGGTGATCGTCGGCAATGGCTATGCGAAGCACCACGTGAGCCCCCTTTCGAATGCTCCCGCCATGGCGAGCTTCAAGTGGCCGGCTCGCCTGTTGCGACCGGCTGATCAGGCCGAACCTTCTCCGGCGTCATCGATTCTTCAATACTCAGGTCAGGCGACCCGTAGCTACGCACGCTTGGCGAATAAGTCAATCGCAGGATAAGGTCATGAGTAAGCCAAAGACTGCAAGTTCTGCCCGAAAGGCACAACCCGTACGGGTTGCGACGTCGGCCGTGGTTCCCGCTTCAAAGCCCGCTTCCGACTCCGCTTCCAAGGCGATAGCTGGTGATGGCAGCCCGAGCCTGCGCATCGATGAGCTCGAGCAGAGCAATCGAAAGCTCGAGCAGAGCAATCGAAAGCTCGAGGAGCAAGTAAGACAGCTTCAGTATGTCAAGGGTGTCTCGGATCTGCTGACGGGTGTATCCCACGATCTAAGTGGCGCGTTGACAGGGATTGTCTGGTGTACGGAAGCGGTGAGAAACCGCGTGGTCGAGCACGATCCCGATCTCGCTGCAGGTCTGCAAGATTTGGTCGGCGCCGCAGATTATGCACGAAGGCTTGCGCGTCGGCTGATGTCGATCGGCCGGCAACGCGAGGGACGTTTCGAACGCTGCAACGTACAAACCGAGATCGGTGAGGTGGTCAATCTTTTGGATGTCCTGCGACCGAAGAAGGTGTTTCTGAAGCTCTCGCTCGAGGCCGCTACATGCGAGATATGGGCGAGCGCAGATCAGCTGCAACAGCTGCTTGTGAACCTTGGCACCAACGCGTTCGATGCGATAGGGACGGAGGGGGGCGAGGTGCACGTCAGCCTTGAGCGCGTCGCGCCCAGCGACACCGACGGCGAGCAAGTGCGGCTACGCGTTCGCGACAATGGACACGGGATGAGCCCCGAGACGCTGCGCCGAGCCACGGAGCCCTTTTTCACGACCAAGGGACCCGACGACGGCAACGGGCTTGGTCTCGTGGTCGTGAAAAGTATCGTCGAGCGCCATGCAGCGACCCTGCGCATCGAAAGCCAGCCTGACCTTGGAACGACCGTAGACGTCTTCTTCTCCACGTTGCGTGCCGAACCGGTCTGACCACGACCTGAAGTGAGCCGATCTTCCCTTCTTTACGGACGCCAGCAGATCGTAGACTAGCGCTCGCAGACGCTATGCGTGCGCCATCACGGGTGGACTGACGCTCGGTCGCTGCACGTCGCCTTTGTACATGCGCTTGATGTAGTCGTAGTGGCTCGGCATGATTGCGAGCATTTTGCGCTGCTGCTCGGCTATCATCGCGAGCTTCTTCTGACCGGCTTCGTAGCCGACGTGCTGAAGGATCGGGTATCCGCGTTTCGGAAGCTCGCCGTTGCCATCAAGAATGCTCACGTAGGCGAGTGTTTTGAACATGACGAATCCGGAAGGGTCCGTTACGGGTAGACACTCTCGGAAGAACTCGAGCTTTTCGTGCAGAGAATCGGGGATGGCATCGGGCTCGCGCACCGCGCGCCAAAAGTCCGAATCCTCGCGCTTGTTGATGCAGTAATGCAGAACGATGAAGTCACGCGTCTCGGTGTAAATGGCGCGCATGATGTCGTTGTACTTCTTGGCGAACGGGGCCGGGAAGCGCTTGTCAGGAAAGAGCGTGACGAGATTCGCAAGCCCGTACTCGATCAAGAAGATTCCAGTCGATTCGAGGGGCTCAAGGAAACACCCCGACAGACCGATCGCGACACAGTTCTTGACCCACAGGTTGCGCGAGGAGCCGATACGCAACTTGAGGTGGCGAGCGGTACCCTTGTCACTGCGCTCGCCGAGGTGCCCGCGCAGCTCGCGCTCGGCCGTCTCCTTGTCCGTGAAGCGACTCGAATAGACGTAGCCTGCACCACTGCGGTGGAACAGCGGAACATCCCAAACCCAGCCATTGGAGAGAGCTGTCGCCGTCGTATAGGGGGCTATCCCGTCGCGCTCCGGGTTGCTCTCGCACGGGATTGCGATCGCGGAGTCGGCGAACAGGTACTTACTGTCGCTTTGGAATGGTTCCTTCAAGGCGCCATTGAGCAGTAGTCCATGGAAACCACTGCAGTCGATGAACAGATCTCCCTCGAGTCTTGTGCCGTCGGTGAGCTTTAGCGCTTTGATGAGGCCGCCTTCATCGAGCTCAACGTCGCCCACGTGACCTACGCGATGCTTGACGCCACGCTCGGTAGCCACGCCACGCAGAAACTTGTTGAACAGGCCGGCGTCTATGTGATGGCCCGTGCGCAGGTTGAGTGAAGGATCGGTCGGGTGCAGCGGACTCTTTTTCGCTTCGCACAACGCACCGGTCGGCAACACGAACCCGCCCAGCTGCTCTTGGCTCCCAGCTTTACGCGCATGGTGCGCATAGTGAAGCATGGAGAATCCCTGCCCAACTTCGATAAAGTAAGGGTTCTGGTAGGGTGTCGCCATCGGTTCCGGGCGCGGCGAAAACGCGTGCCAAAAGTAAGGTCGGACGGACGGGGACCAGCCCGCAAATTTGATGGCTGCCTTGAACGTGCCATTTACCTGAGGGAGCCACTCGTGGTCGCGAAAGCCGAGAAACTCCATGGTGTACGAAAGCGACGGGATCGTGGCTTCTCCAACGCCGATGGTGTCGATGGCCGATGACTCAACCAGGGTGATCTCGACATCAGTGCCCAGCGCGCGATTCAAATACGCTGCGGAAAGCCAACCAGCCGTTCCGCCTCCTGCAATTACGATCCGACGAATTCGATCGTCCATTTTCATTTCCCCCAGGTTGCGCGAGACGCATGCCACGGACTTGCGCGGCGTACGTCTGCGTCCGATGCGCGCCATTCTGCGCACGAATGACGCACCTCAAACAATCCCGTTCTTCGAGAATTTTGATCACCTTAGGGGGGGGACTAATGTTCCTGGATTAACACCTAAGGGTAGGGCGATGCACACCCGCTCGTTCATTAGGGCCTTCTAAGATGTGGCAAAAAATCCCTTGGTGAAATCGGCACGGGCATGTACACAGCAGGCGGGGATCTGAGTATTGAGCGACGCGCGCAGTCGCTCACCGATGCACACACATAAGGGGAAATTCATGGAGAACTCGCTTTCTGTTAGCGCGGGGCACGACGAGCGTTGCCTTGTGCTTGGTCATGGTCTGGTCATCAAAGAGGTCGGCCTGAAAGACCCGGCTGCAAGGGATGCCGCTTTGCCTGACGAGCTTGTTCGAATCGAGATCGGGCGTGGGAATGCGTCGTCGGCGTTGGCAAGCGCGGTGATGACGCTGGCAGAGTCCGCAGAGCTTTCGCTGCCCCAGGGTGGCGCAGCGTCTGGCCTCAATACGTCAGTGCTTATCTCCAACTTGCGCGTGTCCGACCCAGACCCTGTCGTTGTTTCCACTTTGCTCTACTTCGCTGCGCGGCGTGCGCGCATCATGGGCCGCGCCAACCTGCTGATTCGGGCGAGCGAAGCGGGCCCCGCCCGGGAGCTTTTCAAGCTCATTCCGTGTTCAGAAGGCTGGTCCGAGGTGCTTACGCAGCGCGTCGACCTTGCAGCGCATTACGCCAGCGAGACGCTGGACAGGCTCGCTGCACCAGTCGCGTCTTCGGTCCGCGCGCGAGAGGTCGAGGAAGTCACCAAACGTTGGCTCACCGGCGCAGGCGAGTGGGGATTCTTCAAGGCGCTCAGCGATCGCACGCTCACTAGACAACAGTATGTGTTCGCGCTCTCGAACATCTACCAGTTCGTGCGGCATACGACCCGGCTGGTCGCGCGCGCGATAGCCCACTCGCCCACGACCGAGATGCGTACGCATTTCATCAAGCACATGAACGGCGAAGTGAACCACGAGCTGATCATTGAGCGCGACCTGAGTCACTTGGGAGAAGACGTCGCGTACGTTCGCGACCATATGGCGCCCAACGCGCCAACCCAGGAGTTCATGGCGATTCAGGAAAGTATGATCGGATATTATGAGGACCCAGTCCTACTCATGGCCTCTCCGGTCGCCGCCGAAGGTGTGACCGCGCACCTCGACCAGGCGTTCGCTGACGCCCTGCATGACGGACTAAGGCGCTGGAATGTGCCCAAGCCCGAGAAAGCCAGCCGCTTCTTCATTTCTCATATGCACACCGACGGTGGCGACGATGGGCACTGGGAAATGACGATCGAATTCCTCGAGGGATGTTTGACGACAGAAAGCAAGCATCAGTTCTTCATGCGCAGTCTGCGTAGCTCGATGCGCGGGACGCAGCGGCTCTACGATTCGTTCGTGACTGAGATGCCCATGTGGACTCCGGAAGCCGTACGTGAGGAGCGTGGCGCAGCGATCCACGCAAAGGCGTAGTCGCGCTCGCGTTCTCTGGGGGGGGGAGAAATGACTCGAGCAAGCGAAGCTGCACATATACCGGTCGCGGATGTACACACGCAGCTGGTACCGGACGGAGGATACGTTGTCGCGCCGCTGCAACGCGAAGTGCGAGCCTGGGTCGGCGAGGAGAGCTCTACGCTCCGCTCGCTGTTTTCCGTGCGCGCCCTAAGTCCCCATGCGGTGTGGCTCGAAGCCCACGCCGGTACAAACGCTCTGCTGCTGGCATGCAACGGCACCTGCCGGTTGTGGCTCGAGTGGCAGGAGCTGCGTGTGGGGCCCTTCGCCATCGACTTGCTGGACGTCAAGGAGCCCGAATGGGTAGCTCAGGGGAAGCCACGAAAGCTAAAGTGCGCAGTCACGCGAGGATCCACGGACGAGCTGGGCCCGCTTGCGCGCTTCGTGCAAGCGCTGGTTGAGAGCGGGGCTCTGCAGCCCCCCAGCCAGTCGCTGGCCGGCCGCGACAAGATTCGCGATCCGGAGGAGATAGCCGAGCTACTTACGCTTTTCTCGCGCGAAGGCAGAGTTGGAACCATCAACAGCGATGGTGAGCGCGTGAGCGTGCGTATCGCGGCCGTCGACGTCGCTGCGCGAACCATGACCTTGGAACACTCAGGTACGATGTTCGCTGCGCCAGCGATGCTGACGCTTTCGCACCTGCACGCGGCGTTCGAGATACCACTTTCGCCCAGTGCCGGAAGCGGCCAGATCGTGCCCTTCCCAGAATGGGTGTCCTGTTCCACGCGCCGACGCTTTCGCCGTGCCGTGGCGCCAAGCGGGCTTCAGGCTCACTTTGTTCACCCTTACTCTCCTGGGCTTAAGATCGTTGCCCCGCTTGTCGACGTCTCGCGATCTGGGCTCTCGTTCAGCGCGTCCCTTGCGACTTCCTTGCTATACCCTGGTCTCCCGATTGCCGACTTGTTGGTGTGCGCCGGTGAGGAGGTCGTCGCACGACTTAGTGGTCAAGTGCGATCTTGCAAGCGTGACGAGAGCGGAGCCCTTACGAACGTTGGCGTAGCCCTAGATGCAGGTGTTCTGTGGAAGCACGAACGGCTGCGCGAGTTGTTGGACGCGGCGCTCTACCCATCGACCCACACGCGCGCGAGCGAGGTATGGGACGTGCACGCATCCTCCGGCTACTTGAGCCTGTCCGGAAAGTCTCCTGCTGATTTCGATCGCGTCCGCTCCTCGTTTGTACGTGCTGCGCAGAAGCTATCCGAGGCACCCGCGATGGCGAGCATCGCCTATTGGCCCGAGAAGGGCCCAGTGCAGGCGACCATTTCCCACTTCAAGGCCTACCAAAGCACATGGCTCGTGTGCCAGCTGTCCAAACGTAAAGGTGCTCAGACGGCTGCGGACAGTCGCACCGGCATTCGCGACATGTACTTGCGCATCTATGAAACCGCTCAAGCGGATCCCGATACACGTTGGCTGCTGAGCTACGTGCAGGACCTGGCGCCTGGCTGGTCCCGTTCGGTGCACGTCGGTATTCCCAAACGCTACGCCGCAGTCGGGGACGCCTGCCTCGTGCCGTTCCGGGCTCTGGAAGTGGACGTGGCGAATGGGGCGCCGCAAGCAGCAACCGGCGCCGTGCGTGTCACGTCGGCAGACCCCGTGCTCGCTCGTGCTGCGGTGCGAGATCTCCATCGGATTCGACCGGCCCAGTACCTAGACGCGCTGGACCTGACCGAAGGTCGGCTCGACCTTTCGGTGATCAGCACTCAGTGGCGTGAAGCAGGGCTCCAACGTCGACGCGAGATGTTCGTCGCCCATGTCGATGGCGTGCGCTGCGCATTTGCGGTCGCCGAGACGGCGGAGCCAGGAGTCCACCTCTACGGGTTGATGGACTGCCTTCGTATGTACCCGCTGCGGGCCGGGGGGGAGGGGTGTTTTGCAGCGCTGCTGGCGGAGGCGCGCACGTGGTTTGCGCGACAAGGCCGAGATCGCTTTGCCTACCTCGAAGAGTTTCCAGTGGACCCGCAAGAGCTCGGGATAAGTTGGCGCAACCTCGGTACCGCCACGCTAACCTTACTGTCTGTTGACCGCATTCCCGAGCTGCTTCGTAGAGTGGCAGACCTCGCCTCGCTGCGACCCCCCGCAAAAGCCGTGCAGGTCGAAGGCGGGGCACATCCATGACATCCCTTGACCTGTCGATTCGCTTCTTTCTTCAGCTCGCCTTCATCCTCGCCGTCTGCAGGATGACAGGCGCCCTGTTTCGCTGGTTCGGTCAGTCTCAAGTCGTCAGTGAGATGATAGCGGGCGTCCTAATGGGACCGTCGCTCCTGGGCTGGCTGTGGCCTGCGGGGTCGGCCTACCTGTTTCCCGCTGCTTCCAAGCCGATCATCTTCGCCTTTTCGCAGGTGGGGATCGTGCTCTACATGTTCTTGGTAGGGCTCGAGTTCAACTTGGACTTGATCCGCAAACGCGCGCGAGGCGCCGCCGGGGTCTCGCTGGCAGGCATCGCCGTACCCTTTGCTCTCGGAGGCGCGGTGGCTTGGTTTACAGCAGGCGACACGCGTCTGTTCTCCGCGAAGACCAGCACGATGGAGGGCATGCTCTTCATGGGCGCGGCGATGTCGATCACGGCCTTTCCCATGCTGGCGCGCATCATCCATGAGCAAGGCTTGGCTCGCACTTCGCTGGGCACACTGGCGCTTGCTGCGGGCTCGCTCGATGACGCGGCCGCTTGGTGCGTGCTCGCGATTGTCCTATCGAGCTTTGCGGGGGACGCCTCGATCGCAGTCTTCGCGATCGGCGGGGGCGCGTTGTACGCCCTGTTGACTACCACCGTGGTGCGGCGTTTGCTGAAGCCTATCGGCGACAGGGTTGAACGCGAAGGGGTGCTATCAGATGGCACCTTCTCCTTCTTGCTCATGCTGGTGATGCTGGGTGCGTTCTGGACTGACTACGTCCAGATTTACGCGGTATTCGGCGCGTTTATCATGGGTATTGCCATGCCTCGTGGAAAGCTTGCCGAGGAGCTTACGAAGCGCATTCAGCCTTTGACCACGAACCTATTGCTGCCCCTGTTCTTTGTGTACTCCGGGCTGCATACCCGGATCGGAGTCGTCAACTCTGGATACCTATGGTTTCTCGCGTTTGTGTGTCTAGCCGCCGCGAGCCTGGGCAAAGGGGGCGCTTGTTACGGGGCAGCTCGGTTGGCCGGCGAGAGTCATCGTGAAGCATTAGCCGTGGGAACGCTGATGAACGCACGAGGCTTGATGGAGCTTATTATCCTTAATATCGGGCTCGAGAAGGGGATCATCCAGCCTCCCTTGTTCGCGATCATGGTGATGATGGCAATCGTGACGACGTTGATGGCAACACCCATTTTTCAGGCGATTTACGGTAAGCCTCAAGCGACCGTGATCCGATTTCCGACGCCTGCTCTCGAGTAGGCGTTTGCCGTAATGCTGAAGCCGCTTCGGCCGAGCAAGCTGACGAGGAGTAGTTCCATGCAAGGTACTGAAAAACATCAAGAGCTCTGGGACGCCTATTGGGGAGAGACCCAAGCTATCGCGAAGTCGTCCTCCTATCCCGAGGCGCGACCGATCTGGGATTCGGATCCGGAAGCGGGCGTGCTGGTGGATCTGCCACGTTTTCGCAGTCACATGGATCCGTCCTTGCCGATCATCGACTTCGGCTGCGGCAACGGAACCCAGACCTCTACCCTTGCGCGCTATTTTGATCAGGTGATTGGTACCGACGTGGCCGAAGCTGCCGTCCGCTTAGCTGCCGAGGTCAATGGCGCAGCCAACGTACGCTATCAGACCCTCGACGCGTTGCGCATGGAGCAGGTGGAAGCGTTCCACAAGGCGACGGGCGATGTGAACCTCTATGTGCGCACCGTGTTGCACCAGTTCAATCCGGAGGAGCGCGCGTTGTTTGGCGCGGGCCTGCGCACGCTGCTGGGCGCCACCGGCACGATGTACCTAATCGAGCTCGGAGGGGACTCACAGGCTTACTTCGGACGCTGGATCGAAGAGAATGGTATTCCGCAGAAGCTACACCGCGTGATCTCAAAGGGTATTACCCCTGGGCCGGTGCAGCGTGCGGACATCGAGGCGATCTTACCTAGCAGCGCCTACCAATTGTTGTCCGATGGCGAGTGCACGATCAAGGGTATGCATATGCGTTCGGATAAGCTCGACGCAGAGGGCCGCATCAACGGCGCACCCTGGGAGCCGCCGATGTACTACGCCGTCGTCCGCCGCCGCGCTTCGACGAACTAAGCACACGCCTGTCTGCTTAGTACAGGTCCCCAGAAGTAGGTGATCACTAGGGCTGCCAGGACGTTTTCTCCACGTGGGCGTGAGCGTTGTCCTGGTCGTGAGCCTTGACGGCGACGGCGACGGCGACGGCGACGGGAGCAACTTCGGTCGGCCTTGGCCGATACCTTGGTATGCTCAGTTTTCAGAAATTGGATGTGTATCGATGCTCCATCGAATTTGTGGCCATTGCCGTGGA
>JBBSJC010000020.1:0-32732 GCA_038257655.1 Polyangiales bacterium
AAATTGTTCAGATCGCCAGTGCAATACATAAAGAAGGCGTGCCCGTGCACCTCCAATTGATGGGATTGAGTGAGACCGCAAGGCGTAAGGTGCACACCCTGAGCAGCCTCGCAGGGATCCTCCAAGAAACGTCTCTCCACGGGTGGGTGACCCGAGAGGTCTTAGAACGCGCTTTGCACGCGAGCCACGCGTTCGTGTTCCTGCGCGAGGATGACCTCTCCGGTAGGTCCGCATTTCCGACCCGCCTTCCTGAGCTCATGCTGACGAGGCGCCCCGTGATTTGCTCGCGTGTCGGAGATATTCCGTTGTACTTGCACGACGGCGAGGACCTACTGTTCGTCAACGGCGACGATGTGAACGGGATCGCGACACGCCTCGCGCAGCTCGTGAGGAAGGAGGGGGCTCTCGAAGCCATCGGTGAAGCAGGTGCATCTGCCGCGGCCCGCGAGTTCGACTACCGAAGATGGGGAAGCTGCCTACTAGCGTTCCTGACTGATGCTTCAAATGGTAAGTCGAGCTAGACTCGATCTCAGGAACACCACGTCAAATGCTCCTTTCCACGCGAGTGGAGGAGTTCCTGATACACCTGCGCAAAACGAGCGCTTGCGCGAGTCATTGTAAAACTCGAGAGGAGTCGTGCTTGAGCTTGCATTCCCCAAATTGCGCGCTCTGCTGCGCTCAGCACGATCATCTTCTCAAGTCCGCGCGCCAAAGCCTGGGCGTTCTGCGCAGGCACAACGGTGCCTACCTCATCCAGCAGAAGCGCCGCATCCCCTACATCCGTGGACACGCAGGGCAGTCCCATGGCCATCGCTTCGCCGAGTACATTGGGAAAACCTTCAGTTCGCGAGTGTAAGCAGAAAATGTCCATAGCCTTAAGGCATGCCGGCACGTCCTGACGTTCGCCCAAGAGCACAAATCGCGGCGAACAACCCGTCGAGCGAAGCGCCGCAACGAGGGCCCGATTGTCATGGTCAAGGCCGCGCCCGACCATGAGGAACTTGGCGTGCGGGTACTTCGAACAGAGCAGTGCCGCTGCTTCTATGAAGTTGGCGTGATCTTTCACCGGAACAAACCTGCCCACAGTACCCACTACCACGTCATTTGGGGTAATACCGCCGACGGCACGTATCGCCGCTCTCTCCTCTAAGGACGCGACTAACCGCTCGGGCTCAAAGCCATTGGGTATGACGAGCATGCGGGAGTTATCGTAGCCGACCTGCGCGTGAGCCTTGCGTGAGGCCTCGGCGGCACAAACGATTCGTTTCGGCAAAGAATGCGACAGCATCGCGCATATCCGGCGAACAGCAAGGGTTCCTTTGTTTCCCCCCAAGCCAACATCGGTCGTGCGAATGCCCCACACCAAATTGCGGCAACCTGCCAAACGGCTCGCCAATCCACCAAGCAGGTCCGCATGATACATCCATGTCTGAACAATATCCGGCCTTAATCGGCGGACCGCCATCGTCAACGCGTATAGGACAACAGGCATGTCCAAAGCGCCACGCATTCCCAAGGCGGAGACCTCCACCCCCTTTAAGCGTAGCTCTGGTCCGATCTCTCCGAGGTCTGTCAGAGAGACCACCGAGTGCTCGTACTGCGGCTGATCTGCATGTGACTCGATCAGCCTCTTGAGCATCAGCTCGGCCCCTCCCCGGTGGAGCCCTACTATGATGTGAAGTATTCTCATAAAAACCGCGGGCAGGTTACCCATTCACCAAACAAGTTGATCGCGTTCTGACGCTCACCATTTCTGCTTCTGCTTCACCGCCGGCCAACGTGCGCGACGTACCATGGGGTCGCTAGCGCAAGGCCTTGCGCAAAATCGTGGGTCGGCGCGTACCCAAGGCGGGCCATCGCCTTACCGATGTCGGCCTGGGAATGCCTCACGTCCCCATCACGAAAGGGTCGGTACACTGCCGGTCTATCGTACGAGCTGCCGGTGGCAGCGAGCGCTATCTTGAGCTGCTCAAACAACATGTTCAGCGTAGTTCGCCCGCTGACAGCCACATTGTATACTTGATTCCGGGCAGCTTGATCATCAGCTGTCGCGGCTAAAACGTTCGCCTGCACTACGTTGTCAATAAAGCAGAAGTCGCGACTAGTCTCTCCATCTCCATTGATGAAAACTTCTTCACCCTCAATCATCGACGCCATCCATTTGGGAATCACCGCAGCATATGCCCCGTTAGAGTCTTGGCGCTTTCCAAAGACGTTGAAGTAACGGAGGCCAACGGTGGCAAAGCCATAGCAGCGTGCGAACACATCAGCGTAAAGCTCGTTCACGTACTTCGTAACTGCATAAGGCGAAAGAGGCGCACCAATCACATCCTCCACCTTCGGCAACCCTGGGTGATCGCCATATGTGGAGCTGCTAGCGGCGTAGGTAAAACTTTTTACTTGCGCATCACGAGCCGCCACGAGCATGTTCAGGAACCCACTTATGTTAGCGCTGTTGGTTCCGATCGGATCACTGAGCGATCGCGGCACGGATCCAAGTGCTGCCTGATGCAGCACGTAATCAACACGAGCCCCGTCGCTGCCGCGAAAACTTGTAGCGCTCCTCGTCGTTCCCGGATTCGGAAAGAACATCGCCGCGCTACAATCGTCTGAATTGCGAATGTCACCCTTAATGAAATGTAAATTCGACCATTGCTCAGGCGCGACCGATGACCTGACCTCATCGAGATTGCGCTGGTGGCCAGTCGCAAAGTTGTCGAGCCCGACCACACGCTGACTCAGCTTGAGAAGAGTCTCGAGCAGGTTGGATCCGACAAACCCAGCTACACCTGTAATCAGCCAGGTGCGCGGATTCCGCTCCAATGACTCGAGTCGCTCTTGGTAGACATTCATCTGTGCTCACCACGGCCGAGGCCATTAGCCGTCAAAAAGGGGAAGATCTGTTGCCGCTATCCAACCATCCGTCCCAGCGCCTGGGTGGCCGTTTTCTGGCGCGGTGCTGGGATTGGGAATAGACGTGGGCGAAGGAATACGAGGTACTTGTGTTGAATCTGGAACGTAACCTTCGATGACCTCGGCAAGCACTACCTTCAAGCGGCTTATGTCATATTCGCGCGCCATGTCGCTTAGAGACGCGAGAAATGGCTCAAGCTCCGAAAGGGGTATCATACCTTCTCGCGCCCGGAGGATACGCGGATGCTCCGTACGCAAGACGTCAGTTCCGATTAACAGCTCCTCGTAAAGCTTTTCACCGGGTCTGAGACCAGAGAAGGCAATCTCTATGTCGCCGTCGCCCGCTGTACCTCTTTCCGACATGCCACTCAGGCGAATCATGTTACGCGCAAGGTCGACGATTTTGACCGATTCACCCATATCGAGAACGAACACGTCCCCTCCGCTGCCCATCGCGCCCGCTTGGATCACTAGCTGAGACGCCTCGGGGATGGTCATGAAATACCGCGTCACCTCCGGGTGGGTCACGGTGACGGGACCACCACGTGCAATCTGCTCGCGAAAGAGTGGGACGACGGATCCAGAGGAGCCCAAAACGTTGCCAAACCGTACTATGCAGAATCGAGTCGTCGTTCCCGGTTGGGCCGCTAGCGCCTGTAAAACCATCTCCGCCAAACGCTTCGAGGCGCCCATCACATTGGTCGGGCGCACTGCCTTATCGGTGGAGATCAGTACGAACGTAGAAACACCGGCCGCGATAGCAGCCCTCGCAGCACGCTGTGTGCCCACCGTATTGTTGAGAATGCCCTCGAACGGATTGCACTCAACGAGAGGCACATGCTTGTAGGCGGCTGCGTGATATACGGTCTCGATGCCATGGTCTGACATCACCCTGGTGAGTCGCGCTTCATCGAGTACGGAACCCAACACGGGCACGACCGGAATCCCACCGGCCGATGCAAGTAGCTCCCGCTCTATATTATAGAGGGCGTACTCACTGAGCTCACACGTGACGAGGAGCTGCGGCTTTCTCGCGAGGACCTGCCGGCAGAGCTCTGACCCGATCGACCCACCCGCGCCCGTCACCATGACTCGCTTGCCTGCAATGTCGCTATCGAACAGATGCTCCAAGGGCGGCACTGGATCCCGGCCGAGCAAATCAACGATATCTACCTCGCGGATATCGGAGATCGAGACCTGGCCACCCACGAGCTGGCTGAAGCCAGGCAGCGTACGCACCCTGCCCGTAAACGGCTTGAGGCCTTCGATTACTTCGCGACGGCGGGCGCGCGAGCTAGAGGGCAACGCAATGAGCACTTCGTCGATTACGAGCTGCGCCTGCAGGCGGCCGAAGTCCGCGCCGCGATAGACGCGCACTCCTTGCACCATGGTTCCATGCAACTCATTGCCATCGTCGAAGAATGCGACCGCCCGATACTCCGTGGCCGAGCGCAAGGCCGCTAGAATCTGGCGTCCTGCTGCGCCTGCGCCGTAGATCGCAACGCGAGTCACGCCCGAGTTCATCTGAACGAGAAAGCGAACGAGACGCCGAATTAACGAACGGCTCGCCCATATCCAGAGGAAAACGAAAAAGCCGTATATGAGCGGCACCGTGCGAGGCAGGGGCAGAATCCGTAGGACGGCAAGACTCAGTAGGATGCCCACGATCGCGGCCACCGAGAGCAATAGGCTTTGCAGAAACTTTTCATCAAACGCTCGCACCACAGCGCGATAGACACCGCACTGCTCCAAAACCGCCGTTGTCACCGTAATCAGCAGCAGGTGGACCGGTATCCCCGTCACAATTGGCGGATGAAGGGTGTCGTAACGCAACGCCAGTGCTGCCCAGAACAAGATGGGCAAGACCAGCGCGTCGCCGATCAGTAACGCTAGCTGCTTTGATCGGCGCGGCAGGCCGAAGAGACGGATAAGCGTCGGCTTCATGAGCTCATCTCTCCTTGTATGCCGAGGCGTCTCCGAGAGCGACGCTCCCTCGGCGACTCACCTGGGCGCGGTTTACGGTCTGTACTGGACCTGGTCAATGAGAACGAACCCTCCAAATCGGTTGTATTCACGGACATCCTAGACACCAATGGCACTTCAGACTGCCTTACAGATCGGCGGTCAGCGTTTGGCCGACTTCAACACGCGACGAATCACCTCCAACGCGTGCGTCATCTCCGCCATCGTCAGCGTGGGGTGCACCAGGAACGACAGACTGGTTTCCCCAAGCTTGCGTGCCACCGGCAGTCGGCTTTCAGGACGCCACGGCGTCGAGTCGAACGCCTTTTCGAGATAGACCTCCGAACAGCTCCCGGTAAAGCACGGTACCCCGTTCGCGGAGATCTCGCCGATGATGCGATCGCGCGACCACCCGACGGCCAGCACCTCCGAACGCACGAAAGCGTAGGCGCGGTACCAGGCGTGCTCAACGTGCGTCGGGGGCGTTGGAACGCGCAGCACATCTGACTCAACGCACGCTGAGAGAATCGATTGCGCGTGGCTCTGTCTGGCAGAATGCCAGTCCGCCATTCGCGCCAGCTGCAGTCTGCCCAACACCGCCTGCATTTCGAGCATTCGCCAATTCGTACCGAATGATTCGTGCAGCCAGCGATATCCAGGAGGATGCTCGCGCTCGTACACAGCGGCAAAGCTCTTACCGTGATCCTTGTAAGACCACGACTGCCGCCATAGATCCTCGTTAGAGGTGGTCAGCATCCCCCCTTCGCCTCCTGTGGTCATGATCTTGTCCTGACAGAACGAACATGCCGCTGCGTCGCCGATACTCCCGACCGGGTGTCCGCGATAGCGGGCGCCGTGAGCCTGCGCGCAGTCCTCAATCACAGCTAATCCATGCGTCCGGGCGAGGGCATTGATCGGGTCCATCTCGCATGGCCAACCCGCGAGGTGCACACAGACGATAGCTTTCGTTTTCGGCGTGAGCACGCGGGCTACGCTCTCAGCCGTGATGTTCTGGGATTCGGGATCCACATCGGCGAACACGGGTGCCGCTCCGACAGAGACGATGCTGCTCGCAGACGCTAGAAACGTACGCGGCGTGACCACGACCTCGTCACCCGCTGCAACCCCGAGAACCTTCAGGGCCAGATCAATGGCTACTGTCCCGTTCGTCAGCGCCACGGCGTAAGGGACGCCACACCATGCAGCAAACTCGCGCTCAAACTCGCGCCCTTCCTGCCCAGTCCAATAGTTGACCTTATTGGAAAGTAGAACGCGCGACACCGCATCCGCCTCTTGCTGCGTGAAGCTCGGCCAAGGAGAGAACGGACCGTTCAGCATAGTTGTCCCCTGCTCCGCGAGTGACTTGCACTCGGACTAAACTCGTGCCGCTGGGTAAGCATGCTTCAGCGCGCCGGTGGAGAGTAGGGAGCGCCTGAAGGCGGCGCATCGCCACCACTGCCGTCGCCGCCCGTCCCCGCGTTGTCGTTCAAGTAATAGTAACCACCGCGATAATAGTAGTGACCGCCGTAACCACTCTGCTTGGAGAGATCGACATCGTTAAGGACGCACCCGAGTATGTTCGTACCCACGTCACGCATTTGGCGCAGCGCATGAGAGAGCGCATCGCGAGAGGTGCGACCACTCTGGGCGATCATGATAGCGCCATCCACCTGCGGTCCGATAATCGCCGCATCGATCACGACGCCGACGGGCGGGCTGTCCAAGATAACAATATCAAAACGCTCCTTGAGCTGCGCCAGAAACCTACTGAAGCTCGCGGTGTGCAGTAGCTCCGACGGGTTCGGTGGAATCGGGCCACACGGGATGAGCCACAAGCCATCTACCATCGTCGTCTGAACACTTTCTTCGATGCTCTGCTCGCTGGCCAAGATGGACGTGACTCCGACCCGTGAATTGGTTCCCAGTGCCCGATGCAAACGGGGGCGCCGCAGGTCCGTGTCTACTAAGACAACCCGCTTTCCGCTCTGGGCGATCGTGATCGCCAACGAGACAGCAAACGTAGATTTACCTTCGCTCGGACCGGGGCTTGTTACGGTGATCGCTCGTAGCGGCTTGTCCGTCGACATAAACGCGAGGTTTGTGCGAATGGTGCGACAGCACTCGGCCACGGAAGAGTTCGGAGACAGGTGGACAACCAGATCCTTTGCAGACTGTCCGAGTTGGTCCGCCTGCTGGCGCAGGGCGCGTCGTGAAGGCTGCGCGCCTCCATAGGCTGGCCCCTTGTTGCCATCGACGATCGCGGGAATCAATCCCAAGACGGTTGTCCCGAGCGCAACGACCTCGTCCGCTGTCCGCACCGAGCGATCCATGCGGGTACGGAGGAACGCGGCCCCCAAACCAGCGAGGAGCCCAACAATTAGACCGGCTGCAATGTTACGCACAGGCCGCGGCCGAATCGACTCGGTAGCTACGATGGCCCGGTCAACCAGACGCACTGGAGAGACGCGCAAAAGACGCGTTAAGTTCGTCTCAGTAGTGCGCTGGAGCAGTACGCCGTAAAGCTTTTCGTTGTTGGCTCTCTCGCGCTCCAGCCGATTGTAATCGATCTCGTGTAAGTTCAGGTCCAGGCCTGCATTGCGCGTTTGCTGCATGGCCTGCGTGAGACCGCGCTCCACGTCCTGCACTTCCCGCAACTCTGCGCGCAGCATCTGCACTAGGCCCTGAATCTCCTGGCGAGCAGCTGCGACTAGCGCGTCGATCTGCTGCTGGATGTTTTTCATCTCTGGATGCTGGGGCCCGTACCGTCCCGCAAGACCGTCCCGCTGAACCACCACTTCATGGTAGCGCCGGCGCAGGTCCGATACAGCTTGACTGTCCGACACCAGCCTGGCGTGGACCTGTAGGGGGTCATCCTGGACAGCGCGTTCGAGTTGCTTGAGCTGTGCTTCGACTTGGATGCGTCGCGTGGTAGCCGTCGTCAGCGCAGCACTGAAGCTGTTGATCGTCTGCGTGACCCCGTTCTGCTGATCTGCGAGCGAGACAGACAGCACGTTGTTCGTGCGTCGAAAATCGTGCACCGCGTGCTCGGAGTCCTCGAGACGTTTGGAGACCCCATCAAGCTGGCCGCTGAGCCACTCGACGGCACGCACCGTCGAGCCGAGTCGCTGCTCCATGACCCAGTCCATATAGGCGTCGGAGATCGCGTTGGCGAGTAGCGCCGCTCGCTCGGGGCTCGCACTTTCGACGGTAATTCGGGCGACGCGTGTATCCTTCTCTTGTCGCACCGTAAGGGCCGCAAGGAGGCGTTTTGACGCCGCATCGACGGTCGCGCCTTTCCAAGTCGCACGCTCGTCCACCGGCACCTGCATGAAGCCGGGATCTCGATGGAGGGCTAGACGCTCCACGACTCGCTGCGCGATCGTACGGCTCGCGATGATCGTGTTCTGCGTCTGATACCATTCTTTGCCAGTGAGAAAGTTGCTGGCCGGAGACGCCATGTCCTCGACCTGATCGCCTAACGGCTTTGGAGGATTCGGGTCATACTCCAGAGTGGCGGTCGCGTCGTAAACCTTCGGTATCGAGAGGGTCCCGAATACCGTCGCGGCGAGGACGCTTGAAAGCACCCCAAAAATGACCCACTTCTGGTGCAGCACGAGCCGCAGAAACTCCCGAACGTCGAAGTCCGTAGTCGCGGTGCCTGCGGAGCCACGATCCTTCGTATCTGCAGCCAAGGTAATTTCCCCTTCTTCCCCTACAAACAGCGTGAAAGGATGCAAGCGACCCCGCCGAGGGTCAAGACGAAGGACATCTGTTTAGTGACAGCTAGCGAGCCATCTTTTCAAAGCCGGCGCTTTCAGCGGCGCGGTGGTGCGCTCAGCCGGAGCGCGCGGAGCGATCAGGGTGAAGGGAGCCTACAGGCGCGGCACGCGCACCTGGTCCTCGGTGGCATCGTCATCGTGGCACCGCATCTTCTCGGCGGTGTTTACGCCTCAAGCACGCTGTTTTTGGCGGTAAGCGCAAATGTGGTGCTCGCGGTCACATTATGGATAACTCGCCAGACCGCGGCGCATCGCAAGGCGGAGGTTGAACCTATGGCCGTGCTGCTGAGCTTGATGCTAGGGGTCAGCGCTCTTCACGCACTTCCACTTCCTGCCGCAATGACTGCGCAACTTGCCCCCCAAGCGCTCGCCCATGCAACGGATACGGCGATTGGGTTAGGATTTAGCAAGCCGACCCTCGTTCCCTTCAGTCTCGACCCGGGCGGCACTCACGAGCGCGTCCTTTTCGGCATCGCCGTGCTCGCCGCCTTTTGTGTCGCGCGCCTCGAAACGCGCCGACGTTCACGCCTCACCCTGCTGACGGCGGTAGGTGCAAGCGCGGTGCTTATCGCACTAAGCGACCTGCTGCATCGGGCATTTGCCGCAAGCCAGGTCTACGGCATCTATGAACCGCAGTCGGTCTCGCATGTCGGTCCGCTGCTGAACACCAACAACCTTGCGGGCTTTCTCGCCCTGGGGTTTCCTGTGTGTCTGGGTCTAGCCGTGGAAGCGACGGGAGGCAGGCGCTTCACCTGGTTGCTCGGCGCCGGAATCGTCGCAGCTACCAATCTGCTGGCAGGAAGCCGGGGGGGCACGGTGGCTTTGTTTGGCGCCGCTTCGCTGTTCGGCACGGTTTACCTGCTTTCCGATCCCACAAGGCTCTCAGGCGGCGCACACGGTCACCACGAGCAACGCGCGCCGATTGACACGTCAAGACGGCCGATTATCGCAGTGACTCTCGCAGTCCTTTCGCTGGCGCTCGCTGGAACGCTGGCGAGCCTGGCGGCGGATGATTTTATCGACACCGACTATCAGAACCTGACGAAGCTCGAAGTGTATCGAGCGGAATGGGAAATGCTGATGCGGGACCCGCTCAGCGCCGTGCTTGGCGTGGGGCGAGGCGCGTTCAGTGTGGGTTTCTCGCCCGTTCACCTCTGGTTTGCGCGCGCACTTCACGCCGAGTCGCTCCCACTTCAGTACGCGATCGAGTTCGGCATCCCCATTGCTGTGCTGCTAATCGGCGGCGCAATGCTGCGAGTATGGAGCGCCTTTTGGAAGTGGCGTTCCGGGGCGCAACTCGGAGGCCTGGTGGGCGTAGTTGCCATCACTCTGCATAACCTCCTCGATTTTAGCCTCGAGCTCAGTGGCGTGGCTCTTCCTGCTGCGGTTTGCCTGGCCGCCTCCCTCCCGCGCACGGGTGGCCCGTACCACAAATTGCTGGTGCCATACGAGATACGGCGATTGTCGATTGCGGGTTGCGTTGCGAGCTCATTACTCATCGCTCTCTGCGCACACAGCGCGGTCTCAACCGACACCCTGGTAGCGCAACATCGGCTCGCCCAGCTCTCTCAGGCCGGCGACAGCAGAGCGTTCTGGACATTGATGCGCAAGGTCGCGAGAGCGCATCCAGCGGAGCCGGCTCTTGCCCTGATTGCCGCGGGGCAACGCCTTAAAGAGGGGCATCGCGACGCACCTCTCTGGATAAACCGTACGCTAGCGCTCGCTCCCAGCTGGGGTGCTCCTCATGTGTTGGCAGCGCACTGGCTGGTTTCGAGGGGCCAACGCAAGCAGGCACTCGCAGAGCTTCGTCTCGCAGCAGAGCGCGACGCGCCACAGACGCTGCGAGAACTATGCGCTTGGGTCGACCAGACGCCAACCGCCACAACCGTTTTCGAGATTGCCCCAGCAGAAGGAGAGGCCCGCATGGGCGTACTAGATGCCGGCGCGCGCTGTCTAGCCGACGCACCAAGTCAAGCAGAGCAGGTCGATGCGGCTGTTCTGCGGGAGCAACCGACGCACTTGGGCGCGAGGTTGCGCTCGGCGCAGCGCGACCTCGCCGCGCGACGTTGGACTGCCGTGATCGAGCGCGCCCGCGCCATCCAGGCGGAAGCACCTACCCTGGCCGAGCCATACCAACTCGAAGCCGATGCTCTAATCAGCCTTGGGAAGCCTCAGGATGCCATTCAACAGTTGTTGCGGGCTCTCCCGAATACCGATGACCGACGGGCACTCTTGGTTCATTTAAGCCTGGCAGAAACGGCGGCAGGCAACGCCATAGGCATGCGCGATGCCATTGAGCAACTCCGCATGAGCACCGCAGGCGACACGCACCAGCTTGCCCAAACTGCCGCGCAACTCGCCAAATGTGAGATGCTTCTCGGCAATGACGCACGGGCTCTCAAAGCCCTGCGCGAAGCCTATAGCCTCACTCCCCGCCCTGCATTCCTAGCTGGAGCTGCGAAGCTGGCTGGGAGACTGGGCCAGACCGAGTTCGCGCTCCAGGCCTGGGAGTCACTCTGCTCCCAGCAGCCTGCGAACAAGACCTATTGTGACGCAAGAAACGCGCTCCGGGCAGAGCGCCAAGCACTCTAGACGATCGCAGGGCGAGGCAGTCAACAACCAGCCGCGCCGACGGGAATCGCTCCGTCTTCGGGCAAATCTAGAAGATGCGCTCTGGGACGAAGACGATATCGCCGGATCGCAGGGGGAAATCACTCGCCTCCCCCCTCGCTATTTCACTCACATAGATGCGATATCTCTTGAGTGCACCATTGACTCTGCGCGTGACGACGGTTGCATCCTTATTTGCCAGGTTAGTGAACCCTCCCGCTTGGCTCACCGCCTGAACCACCGTCATGCCCGGAACGATCGCCAACGTGCCTGGCTTCGCGACCGCCCCAAGCACAGAAATGCGCTTCGAGTTCGACTGCTCGACCAGCACGGACACGTGAGCGTCGTTCAGGAACTGCCCTTTCTTGAGTCGGACAGCAATCTCATTTGCAACGTCGGTGGCCTCTTTGCCCGCGACGGCAACCACACCGACCAGTGGGAAGTTGATCGAACCATCGGGTGCAACCTGGTACTTGCCCGTGAGCTCCTTCTCTCCGAAGACGCGTACCTCGAAGACGTCCCCGGCGCCGAGCGTGGTGTCTTCGACAGCATCGGGAACAGCTGTCGTAGCGCCTGAGCTACCGCGGTCACATCCGACGACGAATAGCATGGTGGCAAGCAGGATACTAAACAGGCACGTTGTAGTGGGCCGAAGCGGCGCGAGGAGCGACCTATTAGATTCCGCGAACATCAGCAGACCAATCAGTAATGAGCGCGCACGCCGCCGAAGAACTGAAAGCTCAAGTAGCTCGCAGGATCCGGAAACACCGCCACAACGCCCCCGGCGCCCGGCGCTCGCACGGCATAATTAAAGTCCGTGATGGTATTTTGCACAGATGCGTCAGCCATGAAAGCAAGCCAGTTGGTAGCGCGGTACTCGGCGCGGATGGCCCCGTCGATGCGGTGATCGTTTCGGTCGGTGGCAGAGCCAGTGCCCAGAGGCGCACCATCGGCGTCAAGCAGGCGACCGTACGTCAAGTATCCGTACGCTGCTTCGAAGCCCAAAGAGAACGCGCCCGCAAAGCCCAGCCGAAGAGCGGCCACGGCGCGATCGCTGCGTAACCAACCGCCGATTGCGGACAGCTGCACGTCGCGCGTGTAACCAGCCTCGAGCCGATGCTGATTGAGAAACTTGTACCCGAGGACGGCTTCGCCAACTACGTCCTGAAACTCAGAAAGCAGCGCGTCTTCGAAGAAACCGGCCGCATAGCCAGCCATCACGCGGAGCGAAAGTCTATTCGTGAGCGCGCCGTTGAGCCCCAAGCGAGTCTTGAAAGTCTGACTGTCCGACAGGAGCACAGTGGCAAAGGCGGAGTTTGCGTCGTAGTCGGTGTAGTCGTTGAGATTCAGACTCGCATCGTAGAGCAGCGCTGTGTGGGGCAGAAATTTCCACGCGGACCCGGTATCAATCGTATGTCCGATCGCGTTCAGATACTTAAACGTGCGGTTCTCGAACAAGCTGATATTCGGCGCATATCCAACGAATCCAGTTAACACCTGAGACTTAGAACCCACATTTACCCGAGCACTCGGCCGGATCGCGTTGTGTGCGTAGGTGTTGTTGTCGACTGAGCCCGTGCTTTGCGTGAACGGCCGCGTGTTGCGCTGGTATGTCGTGGCAAGCTCAACGTTGATGGGCCTCTCTGGCAATATGCCAACCCAAACTTCCGTATCCACCTCGAGATTGCGAGGCGCCTCGTCTTCGAGATAGTAGAAGTACGTCGCCGCTAACCCCGCCCGAAGGGCGAGTTTGGGAGGGCTATAGGGGGCCGCGGCGCTCTCACCCTCGGTTGCGCGCTGCTTGCCCTGCGTTGTGATGTTAACGTGGGGAGTGACCGCGAACAAACCAGACCCAACGATCTCCTGTCCGGCCGAGCCAGCGCCCTCTTCGCCATCGGCTTTAAACACGTTCGTGTCGTAGCCGCCGCGCAAGGCGATACCCGGATGCAGCTCGAAGTCACCCAGCTTGATGCCGGGCCCCTCCATGTACTGTCGGTCCGGCAACCACGACTGAGCGTAGGCTGGAGAACACAAGAGTGTTCCGTCTAGAAGAAGGCCAATGGCCGCGCCCGCGGTCATGCTCAAAATTTTACGATTCATGTTCCTCTGGGCTCTCGCGTGGGGCCGGCACTGCTCCCCGTTCTTAGTCAGAAACGAGGTTTAGTCAGATGGCGCCGCTGACAGGCGGAGGGGGAACCGTCACCGACGGAGGCGCCGGGGGCGGAGGGGGAACGGTTGCTGGATTTTGATCAGTCGTGTTCGGATCAATCGTAGTGATGACCTGCGAGGCACCAGACTCGTACACGTCCTGGCCAATACACTGCGAAGCCTCCTGATCCGCGGAATCAAACTTCTGCGCGATCACGCTCAGCACGGTGAACTCGTGATTCGTGCGTGCTTCGTCATTGCCCTTCGCGGCATCGCGCAACGCCGTCAGCCGACCTTCGGCATTGCGAACGTTCGCATTAACCTCAGTAAGTTTTCGGTTCAGGCAGTTGGCTCGCATGATGTCTTTGTCGCGCCGGGCGGCGTCCAGCATCTTGGTGATGCGCTCCGCCAGCGCACTGCCGCGCTTCACGATCTTCTCGCCCTGGGCGATCTTGTCCGGCGTGGACAGCACGGGCGTCTGAGTGACGCCTAGCTCGCCTTCGGCGGCTTGAGCCCAGACACTCGGCGTGCCCACGGTCATCACGCCTACAAAAAGCAACCCACGTATGAGACTTGGCATGGCCACGTTGAACCCCCTCGGCGAGTATATATGCGGACCCTACGGTGTCAACGAAAGCCGCTGATTCAACAGCGCGTTGTAGTTGGCGAATTCGCCACAGCAGGTGTCCATTTGGTTGCGGACTGATGGCGGTTTGTTCAGACGCTTGGCGAATCAATGGAAGAGCATGCGGGCGTGTGCAGAAAATTTGGCCTGTTCCTGTGGCTGGGCGTACTCGATCCTACATGGTCGGATGGTTACTTCGAGCCACGTTCAGCACGGTCGCGCTCGCGCTGGTCGCCTATGCGGTGGTAGCGGTGCCCGTAGGTCGACGTACACTTTTTGAGCACGCAAGCGCGATCTCTAAGACGCGTCCTGCGCAAGAGCTCGCTACAGATGTCGAGGCTGCAGCGGCCACTGCCTTCGAAAAAGCCCGCGCGCGGTTGAAAACGGGATCGAGCAGTCCCTGAGCAGGACTACTCGCCGGAGTCTTGGGTGCCGTGGCGCTGTGCCCAGGCTTCCGAAATTTCTTTACGGCTTAAACGAACTCCACGTTCGCGTAGCGCGTCGATCACGGCTTGTACGATGTCGTGCCAGCGCGGGACATCTTCGATCCCCAGATCAGCGCAAGCCGTGCGTACCGCTTTGATGATGTGGCGAACCTCGGTGACTTCGGCGTGCCCACCGCTGCGCCCTGGGAGAGGAAGCGCGATTGTGGTGCCATCAAGCAACGTGAGGGTGCGCGGCTTGGCAACGCTGTCGGGAGGCTGCGAGGGAGCCTCGTAGCTTTCGAGCGGCACGAGTCCATCGCCGCGAGAAACGCGAACGGGCGGAGGAGGTGGCTTCACCCGCTGCGCGCGCGCGTCTCCCTGCGTTGAGGTCTGGGAAGTCGCTTCAGGTGTGGCAGGCGCCGGGAGCTTACTCCCCACGACGCTAGAGCCGGCGGGGCCCGTGGGTCCGAAGACTGAGTCTTCTCCGCCGAAATATCGCGCGTCTACCGCGCGGCGGATGTCGCTCGGCGATGCGATCATCGGCCGCACGGGCAGATTTGCGGCGGTGGCTACCTGACGGATCGCCTCCTCATCAGTGGGATCGTCCATGGCGATGTACAACGTCTCGCCTTGGTTGCGCACGCGACGTACGTAGATCGGCATGACGGTGTAGCGGTCTGCTAGCTCGCCTGGAACGAGTGCCAACAGCTGCACGGAGAACTCGACCCGATCGAGGGCAACCCACGGCACGCTCAGTTGATTCGAGAGCACCTGTGTAACCTGCAGCTCGCTGACGTGGCCGAGCTCGACAAGTTGCTTGCCTATCCGGATGCCCGAGGTTGTTTGTGCTGCGAGGGCTTCCTGTAGCTGGGCGGGCGTGATGAGCGACGCTGCGACCAACATGTCGCCTATCCGCTCTCTACTTGGCTCGGGTCGCGCCATCATCAGGCTCTCAACTGTCCAACTAGCCTTGTGGCGCGAACACGATCGGATAGGAGAAGGTGACGCTTCCTCCCTCGGGACCGGGATTGAAACGGAAGCGCTTGACGGTATCTGTCACGCACGCGGCGACTGCGGGATCGTTGGTGCTGTTCTCGGTGGCAGTCGCCTTCGACACGGAGCCGCTTTGCTCGATTGTGAACTGCACGGTGACCTTACCTTGTAGGCCAGGATTGCGGCGCAGCTGCTGCTCGTAACAGATCTGGATGGCACGCATGCGCGCCTTGAACTGAGCGACGACCAGCTTGGAGTCGAAGTCGCCTGAGCCGCCTTCCATATCGGCGTCTTTGCCTGCGTTGAGCCGGCCTTTGACAGCCTTCTCCGTGATGGCTCCGCCCTCGCCTACTGTCTTGCCTGCGCCTGCCGACGCCGCGAGGCCACCGAGGCCGCTCGTGCGATCTCCCGTGCCGCCGCCTGCGCGCGTGCGCAATGTTCCGCCTGACGAATCGGTGGCGACGCCGACGCCCGCCGCCTGCGCGAGCACGTCTTCGGCGTTGCCTGTGACAGCGCCGCCTGCGAGCACGTCGGCAAGAGCGCCGCCGCCCTCCGCGCTCAAAGCGCCGAGCAACAACGCTTCGGCAGCAGACGCCGCTTCCTCGGCCATGCGCGCGGTGGAGTCAGCTACAGCGGCGGCCTTTTCTGCGGCGGTTTCGCCTGCGGGCTTTTCCGCCCCCTTCGGCTCAGCGTCCTGGCCCTTAGACGGCTTTTCCTGCGGTGCCTCTGCAGTGGGCGCCGGTTGGTTCGAATTATCGTCGGGCTCGGGCTCGGGCGGTCTTTCCGGGACGAGAATCAGATCAGCGAACCGGTCAGGGATCACGTTGATCCCTTCGTCGATCGGCCAATCTGCGTTCTCCAAGTACACAACGAGGCCGAAGTGACTCATGAACGAGAACATCACGAAGGCTGTGAACATCCAGTCGATGCTCTTGGCAAAGCCGCCGCGTGCCGCTGCCGGCAGCTGTGGACGCGGCTGCACAGGCGGCGGCGTGACGAACTGAAACAGCAAAGTGGTGTCGCCGATGACGACCTTACCGCGCGAGTTGTCGGTCAGCTTCACCTGGAAGTGGGCGCCGGCGTTGCGTGCTGCCCCTGAGGTTCGCAGCTGCTCGAGCGATTGAACGCCTGCTGGCAATCCGACGCGGCCGGTCATCTGATCGGTGAAGTTGAGGATGTAGTCGCTGCCGACCAACTGGAAGAGCTCGAAGCGCCCGCCAACAGCCTGCGATGCGACGACGAAGTGGTTTCGTTCAGAGCCGCCGACCGTCACCGTCTCGCGCTTGCGAACGATGCGCTCTTCGATGATCTTGCCGCCCTGAATGACGCCGATCCGTAGGACCTTGGGGCCGGTGGGCTTCACCTGCACGGCCTGCATGGCCATCGTCATTGCACCCGGACGACCTGGTGCTCTGGTGGCCTGCCCTGCGTGCGGTCCTGGACCTTCGTTCGCGCTCATCGATGACTCCGTCGCAGGCCACTGCGGGCCTTCTCAACTTACGGACGACTATGCGTCGGAAAAGTTCCAATCGCATGCAAACTCCCCAACGCGGGGACGATATCACCCGGCGTACGCGCCGGTAAAGCTTGCCGCAGTCCCACGGCCTACGCGCTTGCTCCCGCAAGGACAACGCCACGGCAGCGTGTGGCGGTGTACGCCACCTGGGCAAGTAGATCTCGGGCCGCTCCGCGGAACAAAGCAAAGGCGGTGAAGCTAAAAGCGGCCGTGCCCATCCCCACTGCCATGTGGCTGAGCGCTTGGTTCAGCGCGACCTGTTGCGCGAGGCCGGCACTGAGCGACAGCAAACCCTCGCCTGAGAAGCCCCGTCGAATCGCCAGAATACCGCCGAGCAGGCCGAGCGTTGAGCTGATTGTGGCCGATACCCTCAGCATCGTGAGCCGGGCGCCTGCCTCGAGACGTAAATCGGCGAGCGTCGTTTCAGTCTGCTCGAGCTGTTCCGCTGGGTGCCCCTGCACGCAGGCGAGCAGCAGCCGACTGGCCCAGCAGCGCGGAAGAGCGCGCGCTAAGCGCTGAGCTTGCGCGTGCGCGCCGGATTCAAGGCTCTCAGCGAGTGCGGATACGAACGTGCGACTTGCAGGCGCCACGAAGAGCAGCGCGCGGCAGCGTTCGACCACGACCGCGATTAAGAAGAGCGTCAGCAGCGCTTGAATCGAGAAGAAAACCCCGCTCATTGCGCGCGCGCGTTCAGAAGGGCTCGTGCTGAACGCTACGAATGACTTCGCGTAAGAAGCTGGTGCGTAGATCGAGCACCTCGTAGCCGATGTTCGACCGATTCAAGATGTAGAAGGCGTTGGGCTTCTGCACGCGACCTTCGATCGTGATCTCTTCGAGCTGGATCACGCGCGGCTTCTTCTTGCCTGCGGCACCGCCGGCACGGGACTGGGCCTGCGCGGTCGCAGCCGAGAGCAGCAGCAGGCCGAACATCATGGTCATCGCGATGCGTGTGATCATTTCTTGTCACCTTCCGCTGCTGGTCGGGCCGCGCGTTCCGCATCCTGCGCAGCCTTCTTTTTGTCGCGTTCGATGCGCTTTTGCTCGCGTGCCACGATCTTGTCGATGTCATCGAGATAGGTGCTGGAGTCGTCGTCCCGGCGCAGCTTGGAGCCCATCATCGAGCGATAGATGCCGAACTCTTCCTTGGCCTTGGCGAGTGACGTGAGCAGGTCCATACCCGGGAACTCGGCGCCCGCCGTCAGATACATCAGCGCCAGGTTGTAGTGTGCCTGCGGCATATCGTTTTTCATGCGCAGCGCTTTATCGAAGGACGTCTTGGCTTTGTCCCACTGCTTGGTGGATCGGTATGCATCGCCCAACGCGAGATGGACCTCGACGAGCTTGGGCGAAAGCTTTTCGACGGTCTGAAACTGCGTCAAGGCCTCTGCATAGTTCGCACCGGCCAGCAGCCGCAGGCCCAGATCCATGCGGGCTTCCGCGAAGTCAGGATCGAGATCGACAGCCTTACGGAACGAGGTGATAGCGTCCGCGATCCGTCCCTCATCGAGCAGACGCTTGCCTCGGAAGTAGTGGAGCTCGGCCTGTTTGTCGTCGACCGCGAGCGCCTGATCGAGAATCGAGTCTGCAAGCTCCAAGCGTCCTGCGCGTAGGTTCGCTCGCACGAGCGAAGTCATCGCCGGCACATTCCGCTCATCGCGACGCAGCGCCTTGCGCGCCACGAGGATGGCGTCCTCGGGCTTGCCCATTTGCGTGAGCAGATCGGCGTAGGCAGCTTGTAGCGCGAGGTTGCGCTCCCACTGATTGGCCAAAGGCTCGATAAACGCCAAAGCTTTGTCCGGCTGACCTTGCCGGACGTTGATCACTACGATGCCTTGGGCGGCAAGCTCGTAATCCGGCTGTACGCGCAAGGCGCGGTGATAATAGTCAAGGGCTTGGGATTCCTTGCCTTCGCGATCCGCCAACACGCCCAGGGCGTAGAGCGCCTGATAGGAGCTCGAGTTGGCCTTGAGCGCCGCCTCGAACGCCTGACGCGCTGCGCCGATATTCCCCGAACGAGCAGCAGCCACGCCCTGCTCATAGGAGGACTTGGCCGACCCGCTGAGAGCCTTACGCGCGGGCAGGGGCTTGCCCTTGTCTGCGTCGGGGGAACCCCAGGGACTGGTGGGCTTGGCAGTCTGGACCTTACCGTTCGCTTTCGGGGCGTCGGGGCCGCTTGCAGTCTTGTCGTCAGGAGTTTCGCCTGAGGCTGCCGGGCCGTCTTCACCGGCCCCGGGCTCGGCACCGTTCGCAGGCGCTTCACCGCCCGACGCAGTCTTTCCGCCGGCAGCCTTTGCAGAGCCTTTGCCTTTGCCGCAGGCCGTGGAGACTAGACACAGGGCGACAAGCACCCACACAAAACGCATGCTGCGCGATTTCATCAGCGACCCTCCGTACCGAGCGGCGGCGGCGATACTCCGGCCGGCATGGGCAGCGTGGCTCCGCGCGGTGCACGCGAGAACTCGCCAGCCTGATAGGCGCCAAGTGAGCTGTCCTTGGCCTGCTGCTCCGCGATGCACTGCGCGATTCGCTCATCGCCGTAAGCGCTGAGCCGCGTGATCGCCTGTTGCGTATATTCGTTGTCGATGGAGCCGACGCGCGCTGCACGTGCGGCAAGTGCATACCGAACGACTGCAAAGCACTCGATTGGTCGCACCTGCTGATCGAGCAGCTGACGAATGGTGTCTTCGACCTGAATGCGCACATCTTCACGTGCGTACTCAGGCAGCTTCGACATCTGCTTCTTCAAGTCGCTGGGTACGATGAACGGTGTGTTCAACACGGCCTTGGCGAGAATCTCGTAGATGCGGCCCTGACGCGCGAAGGCAGCGATCGTCCAGGTCGGACGGCGATAGCCCATGACCGCATCGTAGCTTTCGTTACGCTGCTTTGCTTCCGTCGCACCCTTTTCGATCTGCGACTTCACGGTCTCCACGTAGGCTTTCAAGGTCGACGGCGAACCGGGCTTGATTTCGAACTTCTCGAACTGATCGACGCCCTTATCGACGAGGATGAACTTGGCCTGCGCGGCATACTCGGCAGCGATCGAGCCAGGCTGTTGGCCTGAGCGCGCGAACGCGGCGACGACGTCTGCCAAGGCTGCTTCGTAATCCTTCTGTTTGCCCTGCGCCTTGCGTGCCTGTGCGATGCGCCAATGCGCCTGCACCACCAGCTCGCCGGCTGCTGCATCAGTCTTGTACCGGCCGATGAACGCCTGCATGGCGGCCACGGTGTCGGTCCACTTCTGCTGCTTGTAGGACATCTCGGCCACGCGGTAATACGCAGCCATCTTCTCGTTCGGGTTTTTGAGGCTGTCAGCGGCGCGCTTGTAGTAGTCCGCGGCGCGCGCGTACTGCTGCTGATATTCGAGGATCTTGGCTGCGTTGATCAGCGCGCCTTCACGCCGATCGGCCATGTCCTTGTCGGTCGACTTCTTGAAGCGCTCCGAGTCCGCAAGGATGCGGTAGTTCTCGATGGCTCGGTCGTAGTCGAAGAAGCGGTTCGCGTTGAAGGCGAGCCGGAAGTAGGCGTTGGCCAAAATGCCATCGAGCCGTGCTTGCTCTTCTGCATCCGCTGCCTGACGCGGGCCTACCTCATCGATGATGCGTGAGTACAGCCGCGCTGCCGATTCGAAGCGACTCGTACGTTCGAGGGCGACCGCCGCCTTTTCGAGCGCGAGCGGTGCCTGCGGGTGGTTCGGCTCAGCATCGACCGCCTGCAGCAGCAGCGTCGCTGACTCCTCGTAAAGCTTGATCTGCTCGGCGCCGCTCGACTTCTCAGCCTTCAGGAAGACCTCGACCGCCTTTTTGTACTGGATGTTGGTTAGATCCGCGCCCGCCAAACACTGGGGCTCTTCCTTGTTTTTCGGATCCTTACAATCGGTGTCCGAGGCGGGCTTACCGGTCGGAGAGAACGTGCATGCCCGCTCGCGCAGGTCCGTGCCAAGACGTTCAACCTCTTCGACCTGCCCGAGCACCACAGCCATGTTGCGGAGGTTCAACCAAGCAACACGACCTGTTTCGTCGGCGTTTGGACCCTTGCAATGGTCTTGGTAGATCTTTGTGAATCGATCGCGCGCGTGACTCCAGTAGCCGTACTGGTAGAGCAACACGGTGTTGTTGTAGGCATAGGATGCCCTTACGTTTTCCGTATCGTGCGCTTCGTCGACGCGAGCAAGGTAAAGCTCCCGCGATTGCGCCAAGCGCTGAAGGAGCGGCGGCATCGCGACAGGTACGACTTTGGGTGGCTGCCCTGAAGGCGGCGGAGGTTCGGTGCGAACCTGCATCTCGCCCTTCTCTGTCGCCATGTCGACGAGACGCTTGAGAGACTCGACTACGCGGCGCGCCGACTCGGAGAGATAGCGGTCATCGAGGTTCGAATCGCGCACCGCGGAGTACTCGCGCGCGGCCTCCTCGTAGTTCTCGGACCAGAACAACGCGTCTGCCAGGTTGTACTGGAGATCGTAGGACTGGGGGCTGTTCGGATAACGTTGGATGTATCCGCGATAAGCCTTGGCCGCGAGACTGTACTGCTCTTGGGCCTGAAGTATCATCTGAGGATCGCGGTCCTGCACACCGAGACGACGCAGACGCTGCGCATTCTGGTGATGGTAGACCGCAGCATTGACCATGGCCTCTTCCGCGAGCTGCTCAGCCTTACGCTGCTCGATCGGATGATCCAAGTTGTTGTTCCACCAGTCGCTGCCTTCGGAATAGTTTCCCAGCAGCGCGCGCGCCTTAACGGCTTCTTCTTGCTCGTTGGCACGCGTGTGGGCCCGCGCGATGTTGTACTGAATCTCGGGTGCCTTGCGGTGATTAGGCCAGCGCTTGAGCGCCAGATTCCACATCTCGATAGCTTCAGCGTACTTGGCTTCGTCGAAGAAGACGCTGCCCAAGGCCTGATAGACCTCCGCCGTCCATTCGCGATCCTGCCGCATCATACTGGCGTCTTGTACGCGCGTGATGCCGCTAGGCAGGCCTTCCTGAGGGTCGGGAACCTGGTTTTCGTTCCAGTCGTCGTAGGCGAAGGCAATGGCCAGATACTGCACTGCCTCTGCCCGCAGCTCTGAACCAGCGCGCCCCGTCTTCTTCTGCTCTTCATCTGACCACTCGACGAGTGCAGCGAACTGCTGAATCGCTTCGGGGTAGCGGAAGGATCGATAGTAAGACCAGGCGACCTTATAGAGCGCCAGGTTGTAGTTGCGATCGGTGGGATCTCCGAGCACGTGCTTGTAGGCACTGATTGCGCTGGCCATGCCATCGGAACCCACGTCGTAATCGAAGTGGTACTCGCCGATGCGTAGCCAAGTCTCTGACATGAACTGCGAGCCTTGTACGGCGGGCTTACAGTCCCCGTAAGGGTCGGCCAGTGGCGCGTCTTTTCGGCCGAGCTGGACGCTACCGAGGGTGAGCGCTGGATTCTTTTTCTCGCGCTCGGCCGTGGCCGCCAGCTCCTCGTTGGCTTTCGCCTCCATGCTGGCGCGGAAATCGTACTTGTTCGCGCAGACCAGGTTCAGCCAAGCGAGACGCGCAGCGTCAGGCTGTCCCATTTCCGCGAGGCAGTAGCCGATCAGGTAGTACACGCCATCGATGCGCGTGTAGTCAGGAAAGCGCGTGATCAAATCGCGGTAGAGCGCGATCGTCGGCTCGAAATCCTTCGTGGGCTCCGGGGGATCTTCTCCGCGGTCACGCGCGGCCATGACCGCGAGCATGCCGTTCTGGAACTCGATCGCGCTGCGCTCGAAGTACAGCTCGCCCAGTCGAAACATCGCGTCTGGCGTGTACGTAGGGTCGTTTGGATACTGCTGAATGAAACGCTCGAACAGCGCGATGGCGCGAAGAGTTGCCTCGTCTTGAAGCTTTTCCTCGTCGCCTATCTGGCGTGCGTACCCTTCGTTGCGCTGACGTCGCTGCCGCAAGTACTCGCGACGCACGATGCTAAGCACCGTGTCTTTGTACGCGTCGCCGTTCTGCTTGAAGCGCGCGACTTCCTGCTCCATCTCGGCGAGCGCTGCCAGCTGCTCGGGAGTGGGCTTGGGCCGCTCGTCTTTGATGCGTTTATCGACGGTGTCGAGAAAGGCGGGCAGATCGCCCCAGGCGGCTTCTTCGCCTTTGCTCTCCGTGGCGGCTGCGCCGTCAGCGCTGGTCGTCGTCGCTGTAGCGCTCGTCGTAGTGACCGCTTCGCCGTCCTGCGGCTTAGCTGCGCCGTCGGCGGGCTTTTCGTCCGCGGAGGTAGTCGCTGGCTTGGGCGCCGGTGTTGTTTGCGCTTCGCCGCGGCTGACGATGAGGCTTGCGAAAACGACTAGGCCGTAGACTGAGCGCGCGGTGCGCTTCGAGCGATGTCGCAGCGTCACTGTGCGTCTCCTGACTTGGGCTCATCCATAATTTCTTGGAACTCGTCATCGAGCGCGCGGATCTCTCGCGCGCGCCCGCGCGTCAGGATTTCCACACGCATGCGATGCTCCTCGCGGTCCGCCCACGACACGTCGATTGTGCCGACGTCGGCGCGCAAAACAAGATCGTAAAAGCGCGCCCGCACGGCAACGAAGCTTGCGTAGGTGACGCCGCCGATAACGTCCTCGGCTTCCGTTTCAAGCTCCGCAAGTTGCGTCTTGTAGCCCTCGACGTTGGTCGTCTCGGCCGCGAGCACCTGATTGATCTCGGCCGCGCGCTCAGCCAACACGCGGTCGATCTCCGCATCGCGCTTGGCCAAGGAACTCTCCACCGCACTCATGCGTCGGAACATCGACTCGACCTGGGGGCTGCCCGCCCTGTCTTGCGATGCGAGTAGCGCGCGCTCCCGATCAACGAGCGCGTTGTAGCGAGTGCGAGCCTCCGCATCGCGCTCATACCGTGCATCTCCAACCCCTACCTGAAGCCGGCCAGACTCGAGCTGGAACTTCAGCTCCTGGATCTGCTTCTGATAGTCAGAGATCGCGCCGCGCTGCGCGACGAGCTCATTTTGCATCGCCGCGATGCCTTCAGAGTTGGTGCGGGCGTCCTGGGTATCGACGAGGAAACGATCCGTGGCGACCACGCGCGCTTCCATGCCGAGGATCTCGACCTCCAGCTTGCTGATGTCACGGGTAAGGCCTTTGAAGCCAGCGAGCATGTCGTTGTCGCGCTTCTCGAAATCTTCTGGGTTCTTGGGCGCATCGGCCAAAGAGGCTTCGAGCTTGTGACGCTCGGCGCGGATCTCAGCGAGCTCGCCCGAGGAGGCGGGAGCTCGTTTTTCTTCCATCGCAAGCAGCGTGCGGCGCAGGGCCGTCGCGCGGTTGCGAACAGCCGTGGTTCGTTGGCGCTGTCGTCGCAAATCGACAAAGACGTTGACGGCATTGGGCGAACGGATGGCGCCATCGAGACGGCGGATCAGATCCGAGGTGTCCTTCACCAGACCACGCGCCTGCGACAGATCGGACAGCACGCTCAAGGCACGCTGCATTTCGGCTTCTTCGGTCGCAAAGCGAACGGCTTCGGGCGGCAAGATCGAGTTCGCGTCGAAGACTTCCATGTTCTCGCGCACGAGCGAGCGAAAGTAGCCCTTTGTGTCGGCGTGCTCCGCGATCAACTGATCGAGCTGTTGCCGCACAGGGCCGTACTTATCGACGGTCGCTTTGAACACCAAGGCCGCCTCTTCGAGGTTGCCGTTCCGGAGCAAAAGGTTGCCGCGCAGCAAGCTGCCATCCGCCAGATAGCGGCTCTCGGGGGCGGCTATCTGCAGCACCTCGAGTGCGCGTTCAGCGCGCGTGGAATCGCCCATGCGAATGTAGACCCAGGCGATTTCGTAAAGCGCTGCGTCAAACCACTTCGAGGTTCGTGGGACGCTTTGATAAGCCTCCACGGCTTGATCGAGTTGATCGGTCTCGTAAAACAGACGCCCCATGGCGAGCTGCGCAAGCTCGATGACCTGCGCGTGCTCGGGCGTGGTCGCCTGTGCACGGAGCACGCGGCGAAAAGCCTCCACGGCCTGGGGGAACTGACGCTGCAACGTCAGGATCACACCGACGAAATAACGAGCCTGCGGAAAGTACGGGCTGCTCTCCGCAACCGCTTCAAACGCAAGGCGCGCCGAGTCGAGGGCCTGGGTGTCGATCGTGGTCGTTTTGAGGTCGCTATCGCCCCGCGTCACGTCTTCGGTCGGGACGGCCTTGTTGTAGAGGTACTTGGCGCGAAAGTACGTGGTCGCAGCCTCGACTTCCTGCGGGGGTAGGCGCGACAGCTTTTCGAAGTAATCTTCGACTCCGTCGAAGTCACGGGTCTTGATCGCGATTTCGATCAGGCGCCCGAGCGACCTTGCCGCATACGGACGAAAGGCCGACTCTTCCGCGCGGCTGATCAGCTGACGAAAGCGCGTACGCGCGCCGAGGTAATCGCCCGCTGAATACAACGACTCGCCCAACAAAAAGAGCGCGTCGGGCATCGCGCGATGCTGCGGGTAGTTGTCGACTACGTCGGTGAGGATGATGCTCGCGCGGACGTAATCTTGTAGCTGGTAGAACAGCTGACCGTCGGTCAAACGTTCTTCGACGTGGGTCGCACTCCGTGAGTTGCGCGTGAGCAATGGGTCGACGAGCAGCTGCTGCGTGTCGCTTTCGATCCCGCGTAGCTCCGATTCGGCCTTGCGCGCATCTTGCGCACCAGTCGGGGCTGCGAGTCCAAAGCTTGTTCCTACGAGCACTACTGCTGCAAACCAGCGCTCACGCCCGCTGCGGGCACCCATCACTTGCCCCCCACGGCTCCGGCGGCGCCGATCGAGCCAGTGGCTGCGCCGGGCGTGACCGATCCCTTTGCGTCGACCGAGCCGGCAGAGTCTGCGCCAGGTGCCGCGGACTTGGGCGACATGCCCTCCCCGATTTTCTCCTGGTAGCGAATCGCCGGACGCTCTTCGAGGGGCGCCGTAGGTCCGCCCTTCTCGTAGGCGACGACGCGAACATTCACCGCTTTACCTTCGGGCGCCGAGAACGAGTAGCTCGACCTTACCTTGAAGCGGTAGCCCTTCAGGTACGAGAAGATGCCGTAGCCGTGCCCGCGGTACTCGAGGTTGACGGTGAGCGTGTGCTCGCCGGGGACGATACTGCCGTTGTAGATGTCGAACTCGGTTCGATCGCTCAAGCCACCCTCTTCGTCGGCACGGTTGAAGATCGGCGCTCCGTCCAACGCGTAGACGACCTTTACGAGCTTGTACGAAGCGCTCATCTTGTTTTCGTGCGAGATGATCGTCTGCGAACCGGCGACGACACCTTGAAGCACCGTCTCGGCAAGGAGCGATAGACGCGCCTTGGAACGGAAGATCTGCTCCTTGAGCTCGTTGATGCGCTGCTCGAGATCCCGTAGGCGCACGGCGTAGGTCCCGGCGTCGATCTCTTCCTTTTGAGCGTCGTTCGTGGTGGCGCCGTCGGTCCCAGTCGTGGAGACGAGCGTAGTCGGCACACCCGTCGTCGGTGCGGCAGTGGTCGTCGCTGCGGGTGTCGGTGTCGCCGCTCCATTAGGAGTCGCCGCTCCGGGAGTCGCCTTGGTGCAGGCCGCCGAAGTCGTCGTCTTCTTCGGAGTCGCGGCAGTTGGAGTCGGTGTCGTTGCAGCGGGTGCCGGCGTGGCCGGTTTAGCTGTGTTTGGCTGAGCGCCTTGGCCCAAAGCCACAGCACTGAGGAGCCAAATCGCTCCAATTGTGGACCACAGAGCCATCCTCATCCGCATGCTGGCTTCCCCTCGTTAGACCTAAAAGTGCGACGGCCCCCGACCCTACCGACGCAACGTCAGCCTTAATACCAAGGCCCCCCTTCCGGGTCAACGAAGCAAACGGCCCGCAAGCGACCGGAGAGCAAAAGGAATTCGCGGCACACTCCTGACACACCACAGCGATCCACGCTCACCAGGGTAAGCAAAGCCTTAGAGCGGGGGACTGCTCCGGCTGCCTGAAATGAAATCGATTTGCGAGGCTACGGCTACACTGCGGGGCATGTCGGTCTCGGTCTGGCAGCGACAGCGAAGTGTTCTGCCCTCTCCAACGGGCTGGGCGGGGTACGTGCTTAAATCCAGTCGTTTATCGAGCCCCGACCGGCACAAAGCAGATCGTTCGCCCTCTTTAGACGTCGATCCGGACGTAGATGCTGCCGATGTGATGTGCGGACGCAGGGAGTGCGGTCGTGCGACGGACTGATCTTGAAACCCAGTCCGACGAGCAACTGCTCGAATTGTATATCGGCGGGGAGCTCACTGCGATGGAGGTTCTGCTCGAACGCCACGAGAAGCCACTGTTCAACTTCGTGTTGAGACAGATAGGCGATCGCGCGCGCGCGGAGGACCTGCTCCAAGAAACATTTTTGCGCTTGGTAGAGCATGCAGGCACGTTCGAGGGCCATGCCCGACTACGAACGTGGCTATTTCGCATCGCACGCAACCAGTGCATCGATGAAGGCCGTAAGCGGGTGCATCGCAGACATCCATCCCTTGACGCAGCGCAAAGCTCTGATGGTGAGGGTGCGACACTTTACGATCGGATTGGTGCAAAAGGCCCCAGCGCCGAGCGCAGCACCGTGGCCAAAGAAGTAGGCGTTGCCATGAGCCTCGCGATCGAAGCGCTGCCCGAAGATCAGCGTGAAGTTTTTCTGCTGCGGCAGAGTAAGCAGCTCTCGTTCAAGGAAATCGGCGAGATCACCGGGGTCAGCGAGAACACGGTCAAGAGCCGGATGCGCTACGCACTCGAGCGTCTCCAATCTGCGCTTGCGGAGTATCGGGACTACGCGGAGGAGCTGCGATGACGGCGCGCACGATCGCCGACTGTGAGGCCTGCCGCGACGCGCTGACCGAGCTTGTATGCGACGAGCTCGACGCGGAGACGCGCAGTGTCGTGCTCGCCCATACTCAGACGTGCCCGGGCTGCGCTGCGGAGCTCGTTAAAATGCGTGCCGTGTTGCAGGTAGCGGAATCCATTCCGCTCGAGGCGCCTTCTGCCCGCGTGCACGCGGCCGTGATGGTGGCAGCGCGCGAGGCAAACGTGCGACGCGAAGCGCTGGCGCAAGCGTCTCCAAGCGCCAAGGAAAGCGCGTTCGAGCTCCTTCGCACGTGGCTACGGCAGCTTGGAACTTGGGCGATGTCGCCCCAGGTCGCCATGGCAAGCGTGCTGTTGCTGATGCTCGGTGTCGGCCTCGTCGCGCTGCCTCTAGGACAGGATCGCGAGCAGACCGCGCTGCGCGCCGCACATGAAGCAGAGGAGATAAAGCCTGCAACCGCTTCGGGAGCGGTCGCACCGAGCTCCCCTGCGGTGCAAACAGACTTGGATGCGCCGCTCGGCAGCCCGTCTACCGAAGGCCAAACGAGTGAGGCCGAGCTGCGGTCCAAAAAGGAAGCAACGAGCCTAGCCAAGCCCGCAGCGAAACGTCGAGAAGCGGCGCGTGCGGCCGGGAAGTCACTTGCTGCGAGGAACGAGACGACTGACGACAGTAAGGTAAGGGGCGCGTCGGAGCGTATGACATCAGGCAGCGGGGCCCTCAAGGGCATCGGCGCGCAAGGTGCCGGGGCGGCAGCCGTAAATCGCTCGCAGCAGCAGGCGCGTCCCGAACCCCGAGTACAAGAGTCTTTGCGAGCCAGGGAGGCTCCAGCGGACTTCGCACCCGCGCCCCCGCCCACGCCCCAGGCCGCCGCAGCGAGCACGGCGCAGGAAAATAGCGATGCGTATGCGGGGAGCGCGCAGCCTGCACCAAAAAAGGCTGATAGCGCCCCCGAAGACCAGCTGCTCGCGCAAGGGATTGGCGCTGCACGTGCAGGCGACTACGCGGGCGCCATTGCGGTGCTCAAGCCGCTTGCGGACCAGGGCTCGGCCGATGTGCGTCGGCAGGCTGCGCTATGGCTTGCGCGCAGTTACCGCGCGACGGGCGACTGCCCTGCCGCCCTGCGCCGATACGCGCCACTTGTGCAGTCGGCTAGCGCTTCGCCCGCGCTGCTCGGCGAAGCACTCGATTGTTACGAGCGCACGGGCGATACACAGGCAGCCGCCGTGCTGCGCAGTCGCGTGCAATCGATCAAAGAAACCGAGGGCAGCAGCACAAAGCCCGCGGCACTGCCCAAGAACTGACGTTACGCGGGATCGCGTTCCCTATCCCCTGCGCGTCGGCCAAACAGCTGCGCTGGCCAACGGCGCCGGGGTTTGAGCTCAAGACCGATAGCGGACAACACTTTGGGTAGCGCTTGCTCGAAGGTCGACGAACGGTTGACGTCAAGCTCGCTGAAACCCGCTTGTTGCCAGGCGCTGATTGCGTGTTCCTCCAGCCCGCACACGAACGCATGAACGCCGAGCGAGCGCGCCGTGGCTAACACTCCACACAGCACGCGCGGCACCTCGTCGCTCAGGTAGACGAGACGTGTAAGGTCCAGCAGCAACGCTCGCGCATCGGCGCGCAAGAGCTCGCGCTCCAGCTCTTCGAGGCGTGGGCTGATGTCGTCAGCCTCGAATCGTCCGGCCGCGATCAATGCGAAAGCCTGCGCTGCCAAGGGTACGAGCGCCAAGCCGCTGACGGCTGCAAGCCGCAACTCGCGCGTGTTCCGTTCATCGCGGCCGGCCACGTAGCCTTCCAGGATCACCATGCGTAGTTGGGCGGCAGCACGTGGCTCGAGCGCGGCCTCACCCACTCGCAAGCCGTCTTGAAGCGCGGCCTCCAGAGCAAGCACTGTCGTGGGCGTGGCGCCCAGGAGCCCCGCGCGGCGACTGAGAAGAGTAAGCAGCGCCAGACCTTCGTGGTCTGCGTCTGCGCCTGACTCGGGCTTCGGATCGGAGAACGCGTCGAACACAGGGCGGACCTGCTCGGCCAAGTCGGGGCCTAGCGCGCGATCCTCTTGGAACGGTACGGACTGTCGGTAGCAATGGCTAAACGCCGCCACCATTTCTTCCAGCCGCGCTTTGCGCCTACTCAAGTTCCCTCGCACCTGCGGGGGCGCGCCCCCCACAGCGCGACCTTGCCACTGCGCACGGGCGCGGGCAAAAGCCAAACCACGATGTTGCAGTCACGATCGCGCTCAACTTCGTGCTCCGGGCCGCAAAAGTGAGCCGGGGGCGCTAAACCACCCCGACTTTGGTGTGTCACACCCGGGCGCTCGTGTTTCGTCAGTGGTAGACGGAGCGCCATGCCTGCCACGATCCTTGTCGTCGACGATGAAAAGAATATTCGCCGCACCTTGCAGATGGTGCTGAGCGGCGCGGGATTCGACACCGTCGAAGCGGGCAGCGCCGAAGACGCTCTGGCATTGCTCGAGACAAAGGAGATCGATCTCGTCATCCTCGACCTCAAGCTGCCGAAAATGAATGGCCTGGAGGCGCTGCAGAAGATGCGAGCGCGCGCCGAATGGTCGGCGTTACCCGTGCTCGTAATCTCTGGCCACGCATCGGTGGCAGAAGCCGTGGAGGCCGTGCAGATGGGTGCGACTGACTTTTTCGAAAAGCCCCTCGATCGAGATCGCGTGCTGGTCAGCGTCAATAACGCACTTGCCACGCTCCATCTGCGCCGCGAAGTCGCCCGCCTGCGCGCCGACTCGACCCAGCGCTACGAAATGATCGGTGAAAGCGCGGTAATGCGCAGACTCTACGGCGAAATTGAGAAGGTTGCGCCCACCAAGGGCCGCGTGCTGATCACCGGCGAAAGCGGCACGGGCAAAGAGCTTGTCGCCCGTGCGATTCACCGCTTGTCCCCGCGCAAAGACGCAGCGTTCGTCAAAGTGAACTGCGCCGCCATCCCCACCGAACTGATTGAAAGCGAGCTATTCGGCTACGAAAAGGGTGCGTTCACGGGCGCTGTCGGCCGCAAAAAGGGTCTGTTTGAACAGGCCGATGGCGGCACGCTGTTTCTGGATGAGATCGGCGACATGAGTCTCGATGCGCAGGCCAAGGTGCTGCGCGCCCTGCAAAGCGGCGAAATCACCCGCGTGGGTAGCGAGCAGACGGTCACGGTGGACGTGCGTGTCATTGCCGCCACCAATCGCGATCTCGAGCAGGGCGTGAGCGACGGCAGGTTTCGCGAAGACTTGTACTTTCGTCTGAGTGTCGTGCCCCTGCGCAGCCCGTCCTTGCGCGAACGCCGCGAAGATGTGCCGTGTCTGGCGATGTCGTTTGCGCGCGCCTTTGCTACGGAAAACGGCATCAAGGAAAAGCAGGTGGAGCCGGAGGTGTGGGGAGCGCTGTCCCATCGCAGTTGGCCCGGCAACGTGCGTGAGCTGCGCAACGTCGTCGAACGTATGGTGATCTTGAGCGGAGAGCGCGTAACGCTCGAAGATTTGCCCGCCGAAGGACGCATACGCGAGGCGGTCTCGATCCATGACGCGTTGGCTCAGACGCATGTGCACGACGCGCCAAACGGACTGCGCGCCCCGCACGAGGAAACCATAGGCGACACGAACGGAACCCCACGGCTCACCTTGCGAGAGTTTCGCGACAAAGCCGAAGCAGATTACGTGGTTGCCACGCTCAAGGCGTGCGAATGGAACATCTCACGGGCCGCAGTGGTGCTGGGCGTCGAGCGCACCAACCTGCACAAGAAGATGCGGTCCCTCGGGATTCGCCGCGACCTGGTGCCGGACGAGTGAGCGCTACGCAATCAACTCAGCAAGCAGCCGCCGCGCTCGTGGGATAAGGGCCCGCACAAATGCTGAGCGCCCGGAGCTAGAGAGCGATCGGGAGCTCGCCCTCGACCTGAGCATCTGCCGCGCTGTCGGTATCGGCATCGGGGCTCACGCGCAGGTGCGCACCCGATTGGTCGAAGCACTCGCGCAGCATGCCAGCGAGCATCTCGAAGGGGTACGGCTTGGGGAGGAATTGAATCTCACCGACTTGGGCGCGATCGATCTGCGCGCGTGTCAGGTGATAAGCGCTCATCAAGATGAGCTTTACGTTCGGACGTGAGAAGCGCAGGCGCCGCGCCAGCTCAAGGCCGTCGATCCTGGGCATCATCAGGTCTGCCACGACGACATCCGCGTGCTCAGTGGCGAGCACATCGAGGGCACTTTGGCCGTCAGCGGCTTGAAGGACTTCGTACCCTTCCATGCGCAAGCTGATCGAGAGCGCGCGGCGATGATTATGCTCGTCGTCGACGATAAGAATACGGGGGGCCATTGGATACCTCGAACCTAACCGAGGGCGGGGAGCGGGCTTTCGTCGCTCCACACCGGGAGAGTGCTTTTCGATCAAAAGCAATGCTCATGCCGTACCGAGTTGCGAGGCAAATATCGAGCGATTTCGGCATGTAGGTAATCCCCACACCTCAGTGCCCGGCATTGCATGGTTCGAACCTGAAACTGCCACCTCGCATTTGTGAAGAGCGGTGGGCAACAATGGAAGGCGATACCAGGCGATGCAAAGGACGCATTGCCAAGCAAAACCAGTCTGAACCTTCACGAAGTAGCCGAAGCTTTCAGGCCTGCGCGCTTCAGCTGGGCCAGATGACGTTCAGGCGCTTCATCTTGCGCCAAAGCGTAGTCGAGCTCAGTCCGAGGACCTCGGCCGCCTTTTCTTTGTTGCCGTCCAGATCGCGCAGCACCGATTCGATCGTCTTGCGCTCGGCCTCGTCGATCACGTCCTGCAAGGAGCGCGAGGGCCCGCTTGAGGTATCGGCCACCGGCACTGCGCCGCCTGCGGCACGCCGCGAGATTTGGACCTCGGGCGGGATTACATCGTCGCGCTGGATCTGACCGTTCACGGCCAAGGCCACGCCCTGCTCGATCATGTTTTCGAGCTCGCGGATGTTGCCCGGAAAGTCGTAGTTGATCAGGTAGTCCATGACGCCG
>JBBSJC010000021.1:0-30999 GCA_038257655.1 Polyangiales bacterium
GGAACATCTTTTCGATCACACCATCTTTGACGAGCATCGAATAGCGCCAGCTGCGCTTGCCAAAGCCGATGCCGGACTTGTCGACCAACATGCCGATGGCATCGGTGAACTCGCCATTGCCATCGGGCAGCACACGTACGTGGGAAAGCCCCTGGGCCTTGGCCCAAGCTTCCATGACGAACGCGTCATTGACCGAAATGCAGAGGATCTCCTCCACGCCCTCTTTCTTGAACACGGAGGCGAGCTGCTCGTAGCGTGGCAAATGAGTCGAGGAGCACGTGGGCGTGAAGGCGCCCGGCAAGGAAAACACCACGACCGTGCGACCTTTGAAGATGTCGCTGCTCTTGATGTCCTTCCATGCGCCGCCTTCGCGCGTATGAAATACAACTTCGGGGATTTTCTGACCTTCGCGTGAAACCATGACCTGCCTGCCTTCGATAACGGAGCGACCCTCGGCCGCCCTCGCTCCAAGCGTGGCTCTCGAACCCGGGATGCGCGAATCCTTTTTGTGCACGAACGCCGTGCCACGGCCCGGCGCATAAAATCTGTAACGGAGTGGCCGATCCCGTTCCACGCTCAGGTCAGAGCGGACCCGAACATGCGCTGAGGTTGAGGCAGCACCAGCGCACACAAAAGCCTCAGGTCATCCCGCAGGTTTAGGCGCGTTCATGCCGCGAAGCGCTTGATCGAGCACCTGGTCGACGAAGCGCTCATCCAGGGGCGCGTGTCCCATCAACAAGCGAAAAAACAACGATCCGTACAGCAGATCGAGTGCCACCTCGATATCGAGACTGCTGCGAATCTCGCGGCTATTCTTGGCGCGCTCCAGCAGCACCTTACCTTCTGCACGACGCGCGAGCACGAAGTGGTTTCGGAACGCCTTGGACAGCTCGGACTCACCCTCGGACGCCGCGATCATCGAGGTGACGTGGCGCCCCGTGTTGGTGGCAAAGCGTTTGGCAATCGTGTGCAGCTGCTGTCTCAGGGCTCCGAGTGCAGAACGTGGATTTCCATCGAGCTCCTGCTGACCTTCGCTTGCCATCAGCGCAGCCATCGCCACCGCGTGACGGTCGGGCCACCAGCGATAGAGAGTGGGCTTGCCGACGCCGGCCCGCGCCGCCACCGCCTCCATCGTGACCGCCCCCGGGCCGCCCTCCGTCAGCAAGCCACGCGCAGCTTGCATGATGGCTATTTTTGCCTGCTCGCTGCGCGGACGACCCCGCGGCTTACTCGGAGCAGACACCTTCTTGACCGCTCGCTTCATTTACGTTACGTAATGTAACGAATATAGCAGCGTCTGACAAGCTGATTAAGGAGATGCACCCATGCCAAACGTCAAGCCCGTTCCCGAAGGTTACCAAGCCCTCTCCCCTTACTTGGTCGTGAAAGGCGCGCCGCAGGCCATCGCGTTCTATGCCAAGGCTTTTGGCGCAAAGGAGCTGTACCGCCTATGCGAGCCGGGCGGTAAAGTCGGACACTCCGAGATAGATGTCATGGGCTCACGCGTGATGATCGCTGATGAGTATCCAGACTTCGGCGCACTTAGTCCGGTCTCGCTGGGCGGATCCCCGGTCGCCATCCACCTTTATGTGGACGATGTCGACAAGGTCGTGGCGCGCGCCCTCGAGTCCGGGGCCACGCTCCTGCGCGCTGTTAAAGACGAGTTCTACGGTGATCGCACCGGCACCATAAGCGACCCATTCGGCCACAAGTGGCACATCTCGAGCCGCATCGAGAACGTGTCGCCCGAAGAGATGCAGAAGCGCATGGCCGCCGCGTTCGCGTGACCTGCGCGCTCAGAAAGCCGCGGCGCCGTCGGAGCATCGAAGTCAGCGGCCCCGGTCGATCCGTCACGGGGAGCCGAGGTCGCCCGAGTCTGCGCCAGCGCCGCTGGTGTCGTCGTCTCCATAGAGGCCCGGGCATTTCTTTTCGACAGCCGCGCACGAGGCAGGCGGCGGCGCGGCAGCCGGATCTCCCGTAGCCGTCATGCCTGCGTCGTCACAGCTCGCGCCGGCAAAGAAGTCACGAAGGGCCGCGTTAAAGTCTCTGATACACGCTTCGAGTTCGGCCACGGTAGCGGTGCAATCGTCGGGCAGGTCGTTCTTCGCGCTGTCGCAGCTTTCCTCTTCTTCCTCGTCACGCGGCCCCTCTTTCAGGCACTGGGCGACGAATGCTTCACACTCTGCCGGGGTAGATGAAAAGAAGAGAGCCCTGAATGTGCAGGTCTCCTTGTCCGACGGGGCGTAGCTTGCATCCGAGCCCCACTCGCATATCTGTGTTGCTTCCGCATCGGTCACTTCGCTCAATGGCTTGGAGCTCGCTACGCCTGAAGACTTCGCGCCGCCCTCTCCGTCGCCGTCCCCACACCCTGCGCCGACGAGCAACGCAGCGCCTGCCACAGTCAACCAAGCTACTCGAATCTTGCTTTGCATGTCTCTTTGCTCCCCTTGCTTTCTCGCGTGAAGATGTCCGACCGACGTATGTCAAGAGCCGGCACTCACACGATGTGACGCGCGTGCTCCATGTTCGTGCGCCCGAAAGCGATCACCATTTTCCTGCAAACCGGTAGCGAATGCGAGCGCGACAACGCGAGGATCGCGACGCGCCCCTTCAAATGCTCACACTCCTCTTGTCCTACACAGCCCACAAGCTGCCGCCCTAGCCCCGCGTCAGCGAGCGCTCTCGACCACGTGCAGCGAACGCGCGAGCTGTCCGCGCGGGGTGCGCACGAAAAATAGCCAGAACCACAACGCGGCCAGCGCTGTTCCGATCGCCACTAGAGTGAACAGACCAGAAAAGGTAAGGCTGTGCCTTTCGAGCGCCATGCCACCCAGGGAAGCCAACAAGAACACGGTGCCGGTCTCGGAGAACTGCATGAAGCCCGAAATGTGCGGACGGTAATACTCTTCGACGATTTCCATCGCGTACTGAGTCTTGGCAGCGCGGGCCATCTGCGAGAAGCCGATCAGCAGCGCGTAGCCTGCGCCGGCTGCGAACCAATGGGGAATGCTCGCCACCAATCCAATGCCCGCAGACATGCCGAGTGTGGTGACGATGAACGTGGTGGCTAATCCGAGCCGCGCGATCAACGTGGGCGTCGCAAACACCGCAAGCGCCGCAAACAGTTGTCCATAACTCAAGAGCGCGCTGACTTGCGCGGTATCGAGCTTCAGCTCGGTCGCCATGTAGACGTTCTGAAACACGCGTCCGATGCCTTCACCCGAGACGTCAAAGATCATCACCACCATCATCATGCCGATGATAAGCACTGGTGCGGGGCCTACCGGGGCGCGTCTGGCCGCTACCGGTTGTCCAGCGCGCGCGGCCGCGGCCGGTTCCCTCGTTATCGCGAGTAGCGCGGCTATCGCAATCGCCATCAGCACGCCTGACGCACACAACGTGATAGCGAGGCCGCGCGCATTCGCCGTGTCAGATCCGGATAGCCAGGCCGCGAGCAAGCCAGACAGTAAGGTTCCGAGCATTCCGCCCACGGGAACGAGCCCGAGGTGACCCGCAAAACCGTAAGCCCGCGTCGCAGGCTCGATCCGGCTCGCCATGAAAGGCCAGATGTTGACCGCGTACAGCGTGATGCCACCAGACGCGATCATCAGCGTGCTCGCAAGCCAGGCTACGGACGGCTGCGCATCGAGCAACGTGGGCAAGGGAAACAGGACCTGACCGATGACGACCATGACCATACCGAGCACCGCGCAGTTTCGGATGCCACCGACCCAGCGCACGATAGGTCCGCTGACTGCCGCCAGCAGGGCCATACCGATGTAAAAGGCGCCGTTGAGTCCGCCGATCACATCCTTGCCGTAACCGAGCTCGAGCAAGTACAGGTTCATCAGCGCACCGTAAGTGCCGCCGAACATGGTGCAGAAACCCGTCATGAACGCGCTCACGAGCCACCAGTGCACGTCGCGACTCAAGCGACTCAGGTACGAGCGCGCAAAAAGCGGAAAGAACACCACCAGACTTGCGAGCACAACGAGCGAGTGCATGTCGCCCATGGCGAGCCTCCGAAAAAGAACGCGTTCTACTCGCTTGTACACCAAACGAAACGCGTTCTAAAGCGTGAAAAAGCCCCCGAAAGCGCGGGGGCTTGCGGGGGTTTCTCAGCTTAATTGCGCGCAGGCGCGACGATCGACGCGCTTACTGCATCTTGCGGTACATGGTCACCACGGCGGCGCCGCCGAGACCCAAGTTGTGCTGTAGGCCGATCTTAGCGCCCGCGACCTGGCGCTTGTCCGCTTGACCGCGCAGCTGCCAATTGAGCTCTGCACACTGTGCAAGTCCGGTAGCACCCAGCGGATGGCCCTTGCTGATCAGACCGCCCGATGGATTGACCACGACTTTGCCGCCGTAGGTCACGGCGCCTTCGTCGATAAGTGTTCCGCCCTTGCCTTCGGGACAGAGACCGAGGCCTTCGTAGGTAATGAGCTCGTTGGTCGAGAAGCAGTCGTGAAGCTCGATCACGTCCACGTTCTCCGGGCCCATACCAGACTGCTCGTAGACCTGCTGGGCAGCCTTCTTAGTCATGTCACTGCCGATGAGCTTGATGCAGCTTTGCTCGAAGGAGCTTTGAAAGTCCGTCGCCATCGCCATGCCGAGGATCTCCACGGCCTGGTCTTGCAGGTTGTGCTTCTTGACGAAGTCTTCGCTCGCGAGGATCGCCGCGCCCGCACCGTCTGACGTGGGACAGCACTGCAGCTTGGTCAGCGGACCGAACACCTGCTTGGCCTTCATGATGTCTTCGAGCGAGTACTCGTCCTGAAACTGCGAGTACGGGTTATTGACCGAGTGTTTGTGGTTCTTGTGTCCGATCTTCGCGAACTGCTCCGCGGTCGTGCCGTACTTCTCCATGTGCTCGATGCCCGCGTTGCCAAACAGCTGAGGCGCAGGAGGAGCCGGCGCAAACTTACGCAGCTCGATCATCTTCATCATGTGTTTGTCCATGGGATTGGTGCGATCGGTGTACTTCGAACCGAGCGAGCCCTTCTCCATCTTCTCAAAGCCGCCGGCAAGCACGCAGTCTGCAAGCCCACCTTCGATGAACTGCTTGGCCATGAACAATGCCGTAGAGCCGGTCGAGCAGTTGTTGTTCACGTTGTAAATCGGGATGCCGGTCAGGCCGAGCGTGTACACCGCGCGCTGCGCGCAGGTGCTGTCGCCGTAGCAGTAGCCAATCGCCGCCTGCTGGATTTCGCTGAACGGAATCTTGGCGTCGGCCAGTGCCTTTTCGCCCGCCTCTTTGAACATATCCGGATAGTCGAAGTTCGCCCGACCACCAGGCTTTTCAAACTTGGTCATGCCGACGCCGACAACGAATACTTTACGACCCATGGTGGACTCCTACTTCAGTGTGATGACCGAGTTGCTGAGAACGGGCGTGTTACGTTCCTTGGTCGTCGCAGAAAGGAAGACTTTATCGCCTTCCTTCCACATCGAAGTGACCACGGTCTCGCCGGGGAATACGACGCCCGCAAAACGCACCTGATAGCGCGCTACACGATCGACCTTACCCTCACAAACCGTATCGACTACGGCCTTGCAGGCGATGCCGAAGGAACACAAGCCGTGCAAGATCGGCTTGTCGAAGCCGCCCATTTTCGCAAAGGCCGGGTCCGCATGCAGCGGGTTTTTGTCGCCGCTCAAGCGATACAAAAGTGCCTGATTCGGCGTGGTCACGCTCTCCACGATATGGTCGGGCTCGCGCTTGGGTGCTTCGAATACCTTGTCCGGCCCGCGCTCGCCGCCAAAGCCGCCTTCGCCGCGCAGAAACAACGAAAACACGTTGGTGAAGAGCTTTTCGCCCTTACTGTCCGTGGTCTCGACTTCCAGCTCGAGTACGGCGGCTTTGCCCTTGTCCCAGATGTTGAGCACCTTGGCGACGCTCGAGACCTTGGCGGCCGTGGGGATCCTCTTGTGGATAGTAAGGTCTTGCTCGCCGTGCAGCAGCATCATCGGATTGAACTTGAGCCCTGGAACGGCGCCTATCGAGGTAATCGCCTTGAACACCGGGATTACTCCGAACGATGGCAACACCTTGAGGTTGGCCTCGTAGGTGTACTCGAGCTCATTTTTGTCAGTGGGCGGATCGCCCGCGCCGACGCCGAGATGGTAGAGGATGACTTGATCAGGGTCCCACGTTGCTTCCGCCGCGGGTAACGCAAAACCAAGCGCCTGCTTCGGGTCGATAGGCATTACATCAACGCCTTCATCACGAGGCCCATTTCATCGGAGATGCTCTTCGGAATGATGTAACCCTCAGGATTCATGATCTGCTCGAGGTTCTCTTGAATCTGCTCGGCAGAGGGTACGTTACCCTTCCCTGCCGCCCAGCCCTGCGCAAGACCCACGAACACGCGAGCAAAACGTCCGCCGCCGACGCTTATCGTCTCGTGCGTCAGGTTGCACGCTTCGCTTACGAGGTAGACCGCAAGCGGCGTAACCTGCTCGGGCAAGAGCATGTTGGCCAGCGGTCCGAGCAAACCTTCGGTCAGACGGGTCTTGGCGATGGGAGCTATCACGTTGGACTTGATGTTGGCCTTGGCGCCTTCGACGGCGAGCACGTTCGACAGACCGACGAGTCCCATCTTGGCGGCGCCGTAGTTGCTCTGACCGAAGTTGCCGAAAATGCCGGCGGATGACGAGGTGAACAAGAAGCGGCCGTAGCCCTGCTCTTTCATCACGCGAAACGCCGGCTGCGAGACAAAGAACGCGCCCTTGAGATGCACGTCGAGCACGATGCCCAGGTCCTCAGGCGTCATCTTCACGAATGATTTGTCGCGCAGGATGCCGGCGTTGTTGATCACAATATCGATGCGACCGAACTTGTCGACGGCGGTTTTGATGATCTTCTCGCCGCCCTCAGGGGTCGACACGCTGTCGTAATTGGCCACCGCTTCGCCACCTGCAGCGATGATCTCGGCCACCGTCTGATCGGCCATCGGACTTGCGCCGGTGCCATCTGAGCCACCACCCAGGTCGTTGACGACTACTTTCGCCCCACGCTTGGCGAGCTCGACGGCGTAGGTCTTACCTAGACCGCCGCCCGCGCCGGTGATGACTGCGACCCTGTTATCGAAACGGATTTGCGACATGAGATTTGTCCTCCACTGAGCTGGGTCCAGCCTGCACTAAGATCGATGCGTTGCGGCCCAGAGCGTCCATGGGATGCGAGGCGCGAGAGCTGGCTTGCAGGGCCCGCACAACTCGACGATAGGTGAATTAAGCGATGATGACAAGCCTGGGTAAACAGCGTTCGTTTTCATCTTGCCCGCGGGCTGCTCTCTTCACATGACCCCGAAACAGCGCATTTCGCGCCGAAACGCTTATATCGCGAGACCGTGACCTGCAGCCGAACTATTTAGTGTCCGAAACAAATCCCAAGCTGACACGAACCGGGCCGAAGGGCGTCAGAGCCCTGCAGCGCTACGATTCCAGCGGCGCGCCCACAGTAGAGGGCACTCGTTCGAACCCAGGCCGCCGTTCGGTGCTCTAGCTATTCTCACCTGCGGCGGCTCGCTCCTGTACGGGCCCACGGCGATACGGCCAAATGGCTCCCCGACGCGTCCTTCAGCCGCTTGGCGTAGGCCCCTTCAAAGGATTGTCGTCCGGCGAGTCCGGCTCAACGATCGAAGGTGAATCGCGACGCTCTGTGCCTCTCAGGTCGCCGCTGCGATTTTTGGCGGCTCGAGCCCATGGCCCGAGTCCTCACGGCCGTAGAGCAAGGCATCACTCCAGACCTGGCGGGCCAGGCGATCGATATTTCGTACGCGGCACTTCTTCACGATGCGGCGCAAGCCTCGTTCGAGAGCAGCACCCTCAAGGCCCAATCGCTGGCACGCAAGCTCCGCAGTCTCCACGTCGAGTAGCACAGGCATGAGCGCGCGGTCGCCTGCGCTTAGCCCGTGCGCGCGGGAAAGGCGCGCAACCGATCCCTGCACATCCGCCGTGCTGACGCGGCCTCCTGCGAGGGCGCGCGAGACGTACAACGTCAAGGCGTCCAGTGGAAAAGGGCGCACAGTGAGCTGCACGCGCAGCGGCTGGAGTGTGTTGATCATAGAGGCGTCCAGCTTGCCGGCGACCAACAACAAAGATGCAAGGGGAGAGGCTGCGCGCAGCTTGTTGAGCAGGCGTGGCACGTCGGCGCCCAATAGGGTCTGTTCGAGCACGATACCCGAGAGGTGGCGCGTGGCTCGGATCAATGCGAGCGCCTCCTCCACGCTCGACACCACGATAAGCGACGCAGCACCTGAGATTGCGGACGCTAACGCGCGAGCGAGCAGAACGTCCTCGCTTATCAACACGAAACTAGACCTTACTGTTGTCATCGACGCCCTCATGGGAAGTTTCGAAATGTTCGGTCCGCCCTGGACCTGATTTCCTCTTGAGCAACCAATGTGCCGCTGCAATGCACCCCTAACTGGGTCAAAAGCGCGCAAAATGCCGCGGAGCCGAGCAACTCTTGCGCAAGTCAGTGTGAGCAAGAAATGCGCAGAGCGAAGGGTAAGCTCGCAAGCCTTCAGTTTCCGCGCTGCACGAAAAAAGCGCGAAGCCAAGAGGCCCCGCGCTACTCCATACTTAGTAAGGTGCGTAAAAGGTCAAGCGGTGGCGCTGCGACAGCAATCGTTCACATCTTCGTCGTCTGCAGAGACGTGGTTTGGCTTGCCGTCGAATACCAGCGCTTCCCGAAGGACGTTCTTGGCAAGTGTGTCCATGGAGCGAGCTCCGCATTTGCGTAAGAGGGCGCGCACCTGAGTCTTGAGCGTGTTTTCGGTGATGCCGAGGCGGCGCATCACCTGGGCGCGGGATTCATCGCCGAGCGCGTAGGCCATCAGCTGCACTTCACGTGCGGTGAGGTGATTGCGACGGGCAAGCTCGTCGACCCAGGCAGCGACGCGCTCGTCGGGCAGCCAGCCGCAGACGAGTGCACGCTGCACGAAGCTTACGATGTTGGCCTCGCCGACGGGCTTCATGACCAGCTCCGCGCGCTGCGCATGCAGAGCGTTGACTAGGGCGCCAGTGGCCGAGGACGCGAGGGCCAGAATGGGAACCAAGGGATGAGCGGCGCGGATACGCGCCAGGGTGTCGATGGCGGGCGCTTCGACGCTATCGAGGTCGATCACCAGCCCAGACCAAAGCGCGCGCGGCACGAGCATGGGAATGGCGTCGCGGGCCGAGCGGGCCCTGCGCACGACGCTGTACCGTTGCATCGGTTCGCTGAGAGCCATCGCGAGACCGTCGTCGCGGATCACAAGCAAGAAAAAGCCTCGCTGAAACATGGGGCACCAACCGTTGCTAACGTTGCGGGGGGAGTGGGCGAACCCCATTGGCTCGCCTTGCCTGTCCCCTTTGCAATCGACATGCCGCCTTAAATCACCCCAAATTGGGGTTAATGCGGGCAAGAGCTGCACGCTCGCGCAAGTCTTGCTCACCCCCAGCGAGCAATCCTTGCCGAATCGGGATCTATCCAGCGTTTCCAATAGATGGGCGGACCGAGTCGCGTTGCCGAGACACACTGATGTCCGATCGGCGGCACATTCCGGCACGACGTCTCAGGCCGAGCAGGCCAATCACGGTCTAGGAGTCCGATCCACAGAAGCCTGTCCCCATTGCGTCCTGCTCGTTGCGGGCAGAGCAGTTTGGCGGGGGACAGGGGTGGCCAACCCGAATGCTCAGAGCGGCCGGCACTGCGCGCCCGGGGAGCGCGCTCAGTCGGCCTCCGGCAGCAACAGCAGCTTGCCCGTGGTCTGCCGCGACTCGAGCAAGCTGTGGGCCTCGGCCGCAGCTCGGAGTGGTAGCGAGCGGTCGACCCTTACAGAGAGCTCCCCCTCCGCCAGCCACGACAACAAATCACCGGAGCGCCGCAGCAGGTCTTCACGGGTACTCACGTAATGAGCCAAGCTCGCCCGCGTCAGAAACAGGGAGCCGCTCTTGGCGAGCAACGCCGGATCGAACGGCGGAACCGAACCGGAGGATTGGCCGAACAAGACCAACATGCCGCGGGGGGCCAGGCAGTGGAGACTGCGCTCCCAGGTGTCTTTGCCGACCGAGTCATATACGACCTGCACGCCGCTGCCGCCCGTGATCGTCAGCAGCTCGAGCCCGAAGTCTTTCTCCGAATAGACGATTACGTGAGCGGCACCGGCAGCCTGTGCCAGCTGTGCCTTGGCATCGGTGGAGACGGTGCCAATCACCTGGGCACCTCGGCGTTTTGCGAGCTGACACAGCAATAAGCCCACCCCACCCGCCGCGGCGTGCACCAGGCAGGTGTCACCAGGCTTTAGTGGAAAGGTGTCATGGCTCAGGTAATGCGCCGTCATGCCCTGGAGCATCAGCGCGGCGGCAGCTTCCGACGAGACGGCGTCTGGCACGGCGACCAGACGCTGCGTCGGTGCACACACGTGCGTAGCGTAGGAGCCGGGGACGTCGCTCCATGCGACCCGGTCCCCGACCTTGAAGTCGCGTACCTCACTGCCGAGCGCCTCGATGACCCCTGCGCCTTCGACGCCAAGACTGACCGGCTCTTTGCTCGGATACAGGCCCGTGCGGTGATAGATGTCGATGAAGTTCACGCCGCAGGCTTCGATCCGGATGCGCACCTGCTGCGGTGTAGGCTCCGGTGTCTCGGAGGTGTGTTCGACAAGCGTCTCGGGTCCGCCGTAGCGAAGGGCTTTAATGGCGCGCATGCCAGCTTGTTACCATGTGAGCCTGCTCTCGACATCGCGTCTCGTCGCGTTCCGCAGCGGGGCCCCGCGATCCACACTCGAGCGTGCCTCTGCCTTCTGTCGCCGAAACCGCTCTCACACCTTACGCGCGCATTCGTGCCCTGCTCGACGCTATCCCGCACGACACGGCGCTGACTCCTACAGAACGGGCGAGTCTAGCTGAGCGCATCGCCTACGACTTAGTCGCGATGGCCGACTCGCTCGCCGAACCAGGCGACCGCGCGCGTGCGCGCATGCTGTCGCGCTTGATGCGAGATCCCTACGGACAGGCGTTGACCACCGCGCTCACGGACCGGCTATATCGCAGCGCGAGCGCAGCGCGCATCGTGGATGAAGTCGCGCATCTGATTTCGCGCTTTGGGCTGCCGCAATACATGCAGCCCCTCGAACGCGCAGGCTTATGGGGCGTGGGTCCCCTGTCCCGTGTGGCGCCCAAGCTATTGGCCAAGGCGATAGCCGACCGGGTCCGCAGTGAAACGCGTGCTGTGCTGCTGCCTGCCGATGCAAGCTCGCTCGCCAAACACGTCGACGCACGCCATCGCGACCAGGTCCGCATCAACGTCAATCAGCTTGGCGAAGCACTGCTCGGCGAAGCAGACGCCGAAGCGCGCGTGCAGAAGTACGCGGCGCTAGCAGCCCAAGGCAACGTCGACGCGATCAGTGTCAAAGTAAGCTCGATTGGTAGTCAGCTCAATTTACTATCGTTCGAAGACACGGTCGAGACACTAGCGATGCGGCTGCGGCGCATCTATGCGGCGACCCTCGACCTTGCACCTGAGAAGCGCCCGGTGGTCATGCTCGACATGGAGGCTTACCAAGACCTTGAGCTTACCTTTTGCGTGATGGAGCATGCGCTCGCCTGCCGCAGTCTTGATCAGGTGCGCGCCGGCATCGTGCTGCAGGCATACCTACCCGACTCGAACGCTTGGCAGGAGCGTTTGCTCGCCTGGGCGCAGACGCGACGCGAGCGTGGGGCTCATCCCTTGCGCATGCGTCTCGTCAAGGGCGCAAACCTGGCTCAAGAGCGCGTGGATAGCGAGAAGCTGGGCATGAGTGTGCCGATTTACGATGACAAGCGCGATGTCGACGCCAACTACAAACGCATGCTCGAGCGCGCGACACGACCTGAGCATCTGAGCGCAGTCGCCCTGGGCATCGCCAGTCACAACCTGTTCGACATCGCGTATGGGCTCGTATTGCGCGCCGAGCGCCAGGCCAAGCATGCCGTAGGGTTTGAGCTGCTCGAAGGAATGGCCGACCCGGTGCGACGCGCATTGTGCTCGCTCGACGTGGACGTGCTCGTGTACGCGCCAATCTGTGCAGACGACCAAATGAACAGCGGCATTGCCTATCTCGTGCGACGGCTCGACGAAAACACGGCCAGCGACAACTTCTTACGGTCCAGCTTCGGCATGCGTCCGGGCGATGCCTCTTTCGAGCACGAGCGTCAGCGCTTTCTGGAAGCCTGCGCACGTCTGCAGACTGTCAGCGACACGCCGCGGCGCAGTCGCGATGCCAACTACGACAGGCGACAGCGACGCGTGCGCCCACGCGCTGGCGGATCCTTCCAAAACGAAGCAGACACCGACTTTTCCGTACCGCACAACCGCGAATGGATCAGGGCCGAGCTCGAGCAAGCGCAGCGCGCTGACCCCGTCACGGTGCGTTCTCAGATCGCGGGTAGCTGGACACAGGCCGGGCAGCTCGTTGCTGGTTTTGACCCATCGCGCCCCGCGATCAAACCTTATCGTTTGGCCTTGGCGGACGCAGGCGAAGTGGCACGCGCGCTAAATTGCGCGGCTCAGGACGAGGGGCGCTTTTCCCAAACCTCCTCAGGTGAGCGTGCACAGCTGTTGTCGCGCGTCGCCCAGGGCTTGCGCCAGGCGCGGGGACCGCTTATCGCCGCGATGGTGCTCGATTCAGGCAAGCGCGTGGTGGAAGCGGACGCGGAGCTTTCAGAAGCGATCGATTTTGCCGAGTACTATCGCGCCAACTACCTGGCGATCGAACGCGCGCGCGAGGTGTCTCTGACGCCGCGCGGCAGCGTGCTCGTGACCCCTCCCTGGAACTTCCCGCTCGCGATTCCCGCAGGCGGCGTGCTCGCAGCATTGATGGCGGGCAATCGCGTGATCTTGAAGCCCGCGCTCGAAACCGCCTTTGTTGCGGAGCGACTGTGCCGCGTGCTGTGGGATGCGGGTGTGCCCAAGACAGCGCTGCAGCTAGTGATTTGCGAAGACGAGGTCGCCTCAGCGCTGGTGAAAGATGCGCGCATCGATAGCGTGATCCTGACGGGCGCAACCGACACCGCACGCCTGTTTCAGCGGCTACGCCCCGGGCTGCGACTACACGCCGAAACCGGCGGCAAAAACGCGATGATCGTGACGGCCATGAGCGATCGTGAGCTGGCGATCCGCGATGCCATTCACTCAGCCTTCGGACATGCGGGCCAGAAGTGCAGCGCTGCGAGTCTGTTGATCCTCGAAGCCGAGGTTTATGACGATCTGGCGTTCATGAGCACACTCAAAGACGCTGTTGAAAGCTTACCGGTCGGGCCGGCTTGGGATGCACGCAGCTTCGTGACGCCGCTTATCCAACCGCCGAGCGGAGCGTTAAAACGCGCGCTTGAAAGCCTGGAAGCCGGCGAGCAATGGCTGGTCTCGCCGCGCGTGGCTGCGAGCAATCCGCGTCTGGTTTCGCCGGGCGTCAAATTGGGCGTCAAAGCGGGGAGCTTCACGCACAAGACAGAGCTCTTCGGTCCGGTGTTGGCTGTCATGCGCGCCAATGATCTGGCGCACGCGATCGAGCTCGCAGCCTCGACCGGGTACGGTCTGACGGCGGGCCTTGCGAGCCTCGATGAGCGCGAACAAGCGCTGTTCATGCAGCAGATGCAAGCCGGCAACCTGTACGTGAATCGAACGATCACCGGCGCCATCGTCGACCGGCAACCATTCGGAGGCGTCGGCAAATCGGGCTTCGGTCCGGGTGCCAAGGCGGGCGGGCCCAACTACGTGGCGCAGCTGTGCCACCTGCAAGAGCACACGCGCGCGCTGCGTCCCACGGTCAGCTTGAGTGGTAAGATCGAGGCTCGGCTCAACGCGCTAAGTCCGCAGCTTGATGAGGCGGCGCAGGCAGAGCTGTTGCGACGGGTGACGAGCTACGTCCACGCCGCGAACACTCACTTTTCGCGCGAACACAACGCCGCGAGCGTGCGCGGACAGGACAACGTGTTTCGCTACCGGCCCTGCCCCGGGATTGCGCTGCGCGTAGCAGCAGATGCCACGATCCTCGATGTCGCCTCCAGCTGCTTGGCCGCGGAGCTTGCGGGCGCGCGCGTACAGCTTTCGATCGCGCCGCACTTCGCGGGGCCGAAGGACGCAAGCTCCTGGGGCCATCCCGTGAGCGAAGAACGGCCACAGTCGCTCGCAGCGCGCACTCAGCTGAGCCGTGTGCGAGTGATAGGCTCGCGCGAGGTGGAGCTCGATGCGGTGTCTGCACAGACCGGCGCGCACATCGAAGATGCCCCTGTGTTAGGGGTGGGACGTTACGAGCTTTTGCATTACGTACGCGAGCAGAGCCTGTCGATTGAGTTTCACCGCTATGGCAACCTCGGCATTCGCGGCCAGTTAGCCGAAGCGAAGCTGCGCACGAACGGTAAAAGTCACCAGGGGCTAAAGGTATAGCGAGTGCCGATGCCCACGAAAGAGGCCTCGACTTTGTAGTCACCATTGCCGAGCGGCACGGCTTCACCCGGCATCCAGGTGCCGTCGCTGTCGGGCTCGGGCGCCGGACGCAAAGGGTAAGGCTGGTAGATTTTGCTATTGCGCACGCTGCGATTGCGCATGAACACGTGACCTGCCGTGAAGTCGATCAGGATGTTGGGGCGCACCGCCCAGGTTCCCCCGAGACCGGTCAAAAACTTATCCGTGTCGGGCGTCAAGATCGTGAAGTAGTCGTCGGCGAGCGAGCCCTTTTCGTACATGAGCCCCAGACGAATCTGCCACGCCTTGTGAATCTGATACTCGGTGCCCAGACCGACCGCGATTACGTCGCGCATGCCACGTTTCATCGAGAGCGAGCCGAGCTCGTACTTTCCGAGTAACGGCGCTTCGATGCTGATGTTCTTGGGCTCGACCTTCATCTCTTGTTGAACAGACCAGTTCTCCCACGTGGTCTGCACTTCCATGCGCAGCGCTGCCATCGGCCGTACTTCCACCCCGAAGCGCACGATCGTAGGGAACTTCACCTCGAAGTCAGCGGTGTTGTTGGACAGCTTGGCACCGCGAAACTCCGCCACTTGCTCGTCGGGCAGGTCGACCTCGAACTCTGCCTCGCCGGACAGCGTAAATGGTAAGGTGACCGAGCCACCAATGCGCACCGGAGCCTTGCCTGTCAGATCGATGACGAAGCCCGCTGCGCCGCCAGGTCGTACGATCGCTGGAAAGCCGCCCTTGCTCGGCACCGAGATCTTAGCTTCGCCATCCCATCGGTCATACTCAGGCTGCTTACACAACACTCCGTTGTCGCAGGTACTCATCACCACGTCGACTGCGAACACGCCGATCACCGCCGTCGCCGCAAGGCCTAAGGACAGGTACTTGATCGGACGGTAAGCCGCACCCAACGACAGGTTGCCAAAGCCCGAGCCTTCCATGCTGACGAGTGTGTAACGTTGGGGCGCACCGATGCGCTGACCGTTGGGACCATCGACGTAGCGCGGCCAATTGTTGAGCGCAGCAGTGGGCGCCATCATGCCAAAGCCAAAGCCCCAGTCTCGCAGGCCAAAGTTCTCGCTAAGGCCAAAGCCCGGAATGGGCAAGGGTTGCGAAGTCGAGGAGACCGTGGGCTCGCGCTGGCCCCCCGCGTTGATGCGACTGAACTCCACCGTTTGGATTGGTAAGGTGAAGTCCGCAAGAAACTGCCGACCGCTGTAGACCAAGCCGGCCGGATTGTACCAAAGCGCGCCCGGGTCATCACTGCCCGCAACGACCGCGCCGCCTTGCGCCACGCCGCGCACGCCGCGCGGTAAGAGGTAAAAACCACCAGCGTAGGCCGTGGATGTCATGGCGCTGATCACAGCGAACACGAAGAGCGCGCAGGCGCCCCTCGACCGTGCTTGGGGGAGATTCACAAAGCCTCAGTTTTCGGGAGCTTGCTGCTGCTCGGGATGAAGGAAGCGATTCTGAATAATCTGGTACATCCGCTCCATGCCATCGCTACGACTGGATAGGAAATCTGAGACTTGACCGAGCATGGCCTTGATGTCGTTGCGATCGAGCGGGCCGCCCTGGGCAGGCGTCACGCGATTCACCTCAGCGAGGACGTCGATCAACGTCTCAAGCGCCGCGACCTGTCCGCCCGAATGCTTGGCATCGAGAGCAACGCTGCGTGCGAGCAGCTTGGCCAAGGTTCCGGAGTCATCTTGCAAGGCTGCCTCGTGCATGAACGTCAACACACGATCGAGCGGCGTAGCCTCAGGCGTCGGCTCCATCGGCCCCTGCCCTGCCACCACTTGAAGCGCGTCTGGTGCAAAAGCACGGCTGGCTGCGCGCATGATCGGCGGCAAATGTTCGCCGTCGCGCATGAGCTGCAAGGCATCAGCAAGCACCAAAATCATCGCGCGGAAGCTGTCCTGTGCCGGGTCGGCGCTCGCATCGAAGGTATGCGCCATGAACGCGTTCATCTCGCCCATGAGCTTGGGCGAGGTCTGAATGTCCCGCATCAGAGCGAGGGTGGAAGCGACGACGGGCGTCTGCACGAAGGCACCAAAACGCGACGGTAAGGTCGCGCTCCACGCGCGCACGGCATCCTGCCCTGTCGGCTGATCGCGATAACCCTGCACATGCTCGCGCCCCCAGGCAATCGTCGTGCGCAACATGGGTACGGTGTGCGGGTTGCTGAACGACTGACCATCGGTCTCGAACAGCACGTCAATCATGCGGCTGCGCGCGCTGCGCCACTTGGCCTTGACCGGCTCATTCGCGTCGTACTTGGCATCGAACTCGTTGAGCGCCTGGAGCAACAGATCGATCGGCGCAAGCGGTTGGTAGGGCCCGGGCGGGCGCTTGTCCGTAGGAGTGAGGTCGGTGCTGCCGTCGAACTTCTCGCCGAGCTCCCATACCACGTAATCTTGCCCCGGCTTGCCGCGCATGCTGAGCGGCCTGCGCAGGGTAAGCTTGTCGCAGCCAGCGGGCGCACCTTCGTCGAGCTTACCGTCGGCGTTGCGGTCGCAGTGGCATGCGCCCTTGCCATCGCGCGCACCAGACGCGCTCTCCAGGGTCACGTAACCCGGCCCATCGGGCGCACAGTACAGGTGAGGATTCAACATGCGCTCGGCAAGCTCCGCGAACACGTCGATCCCATCGCGACCGCCCTCGAGCTCCATCGCGTCAAGCGTGCTGAGAAAATCGTTCAACGCCACGAACATGCCGATGTTGGGCTGAGCGTTCCACCAGTCTACCTGCTCCTGCGAGATGTAGTCGTTCGGCTTCAGATCGGGTTCGCCCAAGATGTCGACCAAGATACCCTCGTAGGAGGTCAGGTTCGACATGTGCGAGAAGTTTGGCTTCAGCAGATCGTCGCTTTGGCGACCTGAGGCTTTGGATGGATAGTGCAGTGCAAACGCGCCCACCAGCGGGTTGAACAGATACTGATCACTGTCAAAGTAAGGTGCCCCCGCACTGCGCGCAGCTTCGTCTTTGTACGGAAAGAAGTCGTGTTGGTTGAGCGCGCGCATCATTGGCACGATGCTGTTCATCAGCGCCGCAGGTTTTGAGTCACCAAACTGCCAGGCGACTTCCCAGGCTGGTAATGAGCCCTGAAACACGTCCGCCAACTTCAAATCCGCTGGCGGATTATCCAGGTCGAATTTGCGCAGGGTCGACTCCGCCACGTAGGGCTTGAGCGTGGCCGGCGGGAACATCTTATCGCCGAAAATCTGGGTCGCACTGCCCTTGGGCGCGAACAGCACGCGCGCCAAAGCCGGCCCTGTCGGCCGCGTATCGAAGTCGGGCACGCCACTACACTTTTTGAAGATGTCGTCGAACGTGCTCCGCAGGTTGTTGGCACCGACGAGATTCAACAGGCCACCGATCGTGTCGTTGTTGATGTAAGCCAGTAGGTCGAGGCCGTAGCGCTCTTCGTCTTCGGTCCCGTTCATCATCGCGCCACCGAAGGCACGGCCCATGTCGGGCACCTTGATGAACCCGCACTCCTCGACATCACCGATCAACGCGTTCCCGAACAAGCCGACGAGCGGGACGCCCTCGAGCGGACTGCCTTTACATTGCATGGCTTCGAGCAACGCCTGCCCAGTCGTCTTTTTGTTGCAGAGCGGCCGATCCATCAGCTCGCCCACCAACAGTAAGAAATTTTGCAGCTGCGACGTGTTGCCGGTCTGGCCGTCGCTAATCTTGGAAGCAAGGTCAGGCAGCGCGCGGTCGATGCGCGTGGTGTACCTACCCTGCACGGGGCCGTTGATGTTCTGAGCGTTGATATCGATGCAAGTGCTGATGGCTTTGGCGCCCGCGCCCTGACACACGGTGTTATAGCGACCCATCATCGCAATCTGCCCGCCCATGTGACGACTTTCGGGATCGGCCAGGGCGCGAAATAGCGATTCGAGCGCGGTTTCGTCAGCGCTGTCGCCCGCGCCCGGCAATGAGACCAGGCGGCGCTGCGACAGCCGCTTGAGTAGCGTGACCACCTCATCCCAGAAGTTGCTCGGATGCTCGATGTGCGCCTGCGTGTCCTGATCGGCACGTGCCTTGGCATCGAGCAGCGCCTTGGCAAAGCGCGCCGCCACACCCTCGTGCTCCACGATGAGCCGATCGAACAGCTCAAGCGTGGCGTCGAGCTCGGGCGCCTCGATGAACAACGATGCGAAATCGATCACACCGAGCAGAGGCGCGTTTTCTGCGTCGTGCCCCTGATAGCTAAGCTTACCCGCACCGAAGGTCGCCTCAAGTGGCTTGGGGTCACCCAAAATCTCAGGCAATCCCCCCATGAATCCAAAGAGCGCCGAGCTACCTGCAGCATCGGGCGCAGACCAGGCTTTGATTTCGCTGCTCAACCCAGACAGTAAGGTCCGATCCGCATCGAGGTAGTTGAAAACGGGCAGGCCGCCAAGGTCGAGCGCGTGCCCTGCCGCGTCCCGACTGACCTTCGTCTGTGACTCGATCTCGGCCAGCACGGAAAAAGGCGTGGGCAGCGTGAGCGGCGTGCCGGTCGCGCCAAGAAACGCGCCCTTTTCGTTCACGTCCGAGAAGCCATCGAGATCGCTATCGACGAAACCCATGGTGCTCATGGGATTGGGTTCGGCGAACCCGCGTGCATCGCGCTTAACGATCCAACTTGGTGCCGAGCTCTTGAAGCCGTCGTGCTCCTTGAGCATGAGCGCGCGCGCCACATCCAAGGCGCCGACTTCTGTGGACGGCAGCGCCTGATAGGTCGCAAGCTCCAGCCCTATTGAGCGCGAAAGCTGCTGCCATGAAGCGTGCGCCACCCCGCCCTTTGCGACAGCCTCGCTCAGCTCAAGCAAGAAACCTTTGAGGCCCGGATACTTGAACACCGCCGACAGCGTGCCCAAGGCATGTTGCAGCGGACGATAACCCTGGCGTCCACTGATCCGCTCCAACGCCGCGAGGGCCTCTGGATCATCGGCAAAAGCATCGAGCAAATCGCCCATCGCCCGCGTGGCAAGCGGCATCGGCTGCGCCGGCAAGTCGAACAAAGGGAGCAACTCGCTGACAAAGGACTCAAGCTCCCCGCGCACTGAGCTGTCTTCAAGAATGGCGTCGAGCGAGCTGACCAGGCGCGTTCGGTTTTTGCGCAGCGCTTCGAGGCGCTTACCTTCGGGCGGGGCCGGCTCATTCGCGTGGCAGACGCTGCTCGCGGTAAAGCCACGTACGTCACTGGGGAACTCGGTGCCCGCCAGGTGCTCGCAAAGCACGATGTAGACCTCGAGCCCCAACGTGCGCTGAACGATCTCCTGCTGCGGCTCAGGCCCAGCAGCGCAACCCAAAGCGGCACCCGCGAGCGCGCAGCTCAACGCCAACCATGTCGCCAGCAAGCCGTGCTGGCCGCGCTGCTGAACAGCCATCTGGAACCCCATTCAGCCGCAGTGAGGGACGCGCGGCAAAGCGAAAGCCAACTGTAACAAACCTGTCTCTATCGAGCTGTCCACACGTATAGACAAGGTTCCACTGCCCTGACAAGAGACATCGGGCACACCACCGTGTGAACAGCTGTGATCCCCGGTTTTTTAGCGGCGACACGGTGACAGACAGGTTGCGATAACGCATTGCGTTACGGGCTGCTGTCGCGTCAGAGCCCGCTAGCCTTCCGCGATTGATGAACAAGGTTCAGTAGGCCCTGCGCGGGGTCCGACCCTCGAACGTTCAGCCTTCCGCCTCTAGGCTCAACCTGCAGCGTGTCGGCCCAATCCTGAGCGTGTCGGCCCAACCGCGAGCGCCTGGGCTCAGCCCTGATAGTAAGGATTTTCTCCGGCCGCGTGATCCGTCACATCGAGCACGGTGTGCACCTCGGGCACCGCCTCGCGGATCATCGTTTCGATGCCCTGCTTGACCGTGTCATCCGCATGCCCGCAACCCTGACAACCCCCACCCAAACGCACGTAGGCGGTCCCGTCGCGCACATCGAGCAGCGTGACGTTGCCGCCGTGGGAGGCCACGCCTGGGTTGATGCGCTCCTTGATCACTTCCTGCACCCGCACCGCGATCGGGTTTTGCATCAGCTTGGGTTTGTTCGGATTGTCGAACTTGAAGCCCGCGCTGAAGCCGGTGTCCACGTAGTCGAGGGACGTGCCTCGCAGGTCTTCGATGCTTTCGGTGTCGATGAGAAACACGAGATCGCCGTGCTCGAGCACCGTGTCAGCCTCGGTCTTCTCGCTCTGGTCGCAGAACTCCAGCTGATAGCTAAAGCCGGTGGGGCTGCGCTCGGAAATACCCACGCGCACGGCCTGATCGGAGAGCCCCTCTTGCTCCAAGATGCGCTTGATTTGGCTGAGCGCCGTCTCGGTGGGCGCAATGATCTGCGGGATGGTGTCTAGGCTGGTCTCAGTCGTCATGGCACAACAGCTCCGTTCCAACAGACTATACTGCGTAGTTGATGGTGCCAAAGCCCCACCTGACTTTCTTCGTCGAGCTCGAAAGCGACGCGCTCGAAGCGCTGTTCGCGCGCCCCGGCGTCACGGACTTCTTGGTGCGCGGTGGGCACGATGTTTCGATCGGAATGCTCGACCTCGATCGCCGACGCGCGCGCGTGATCCGGAGACTCGAGGCGCGCGGCGTCAACGTGACCGCGTGGCTTTTGCTCGATCCGGACGATGGCTATTGGCTGACGGCCGACAATCCTGAGCTTGCCCGTGCGCGCTATCGCGAAATCAAGGCCTGGGCCGAACGCGAAAAGCTCACGCTCCCTCGGATCGGTCTCGATATCGAAGCGCCGAAAGCACACGTCGATCAACTCCTGTCGAATCCACTGATGGGCATTCTCGAGCGCCTGCGAACGCGGCGCACACGCGAGCTCGTGGCAGGCGCAGAGCACATTTACGGCGAGCTTGTGCGTGAGATCCGCGGGGACAAGCGCACCGTGGAGAGCTACCAGTTCCCGCTGATCGTCGACGAGCGTAAGGCGCGCAGCTCCCTGCTGCGTCGCTCGCTCGGGATCGTCAACGTCAACGTCGATGCCGAAGTCTTGATGCTTTACCAAAGCTATTTCGGCAAAGCAGGCATCCGCGGTTACTTCGCCGAGACAAGCCACATCGCTCTCGGAGTCACGGGGGGCGGTGTGAACGCCGACAAGCCCGAGGTCGAACCAAAGCTCAAGTGGCCGGAGCTCGAAAGCGATTTGATCGCTGCGGCCCAGCACAGCCGGGAACTCTACGTATTCTCGCTCGAAGGTTGCGTCGAGCAGGACATGTTGGCCCAAATCGAAGGCCTCGATTTCACGCGCTCCCCGCGCAGCCCATCCGCCAAGAGCATCGAGCAAGCTCTGCGCCTCCGACGCTTCATGCAGTGGGTGTGCGAGAACGAAAGCTTGCTTGACCGCGTGCTGCGCAAACCTGAAGACAAGCCAGGCCGCTTCAGCTTCGGTCCGAAGCTTACTTTCGCACGGATTCCGCGGCTTTGGAAACGCGAGCCACGAGGTCCGGCGTAAACAGCTTACCGGTCAGGCGCGTACGCAAATCGCTGTAGGACTTGTTCCACTCGGCGGCATGGGGTGCGAGGTCGACCTCTTGAATCCCGCGCTTTTTGAGCTCGTTGTAGGCCAAGACTTCTTCGCTCTCCACGAGCTCTAGGGCTTTCTGATGCGCAAGCTTACCTGTTTCGAGCAGCACCGCCTGGACGTCGGGCGGCATGCTCTTGAACTGTTGATTGCTGATCAGCGTGGCGCCTACAAGCGCGATGTCCGCTTGTTTGGTCATGTACTTGATGTTGTTGAACCATTGCAGACCCAGCGCGGCCACCGGCGATGCAATCACCGTGTCGACCATTTTGGTCTGCAAGGCGGGAAACACCTCAGGTAAGGCGAGCGGCACACCATTGGCGCCTACGATCTTCATCAGCTCCGGAAAGACGGCGTCGTCGCGCCATACCCAGGGACGCGTCTTCTTGAGATCCGAGGGGCGAGCGACGGCCTGGGCCGAGAAAATGCGACCAAAGCCGATGTCGAACCACCCGAGGAGCTGAAAACCAGACTCATCAAAGGCCTTGCGCCACTCAGCGTCCATGGCCGAGCGCACAGCAGCGAGCTCTTCGTAGGACTTGAACATGCCCGGCATCTGCAGCACCGACGCTGAGCGCACGATCTGACCGAGGCCTACGGTGGTAAGCGAGGTGGCGTCGAGCTGGTTGACCTTCATCTTGCGGATGACATCTCGCTCGTCGCCGGCGATGCCGCCCGCGTAAAAGCGGAAGCTGGCACGCCCGCCGGTCTTCTCCTTGAGCGTGTTGTCCCAGGCGCGCAGGATGCGCATGGGTTTGGACGACTTCGGGGCGATCGTCGCCATGCGAATCTCCCAGGTGCCCGCGGCGAGGCTGGTGCTCGAAACCGGTAGGACAATCGCGCACATGGCCAACAGGCCGAACCAAAACAAACGTGTTTTCATCGCTCTCAGATGGTGAGTTTGGATGGGCCCGGGATCAAGCCCGCTCGGATAAATCGACGGTAGCGGACGACGATTGTTCAGAGCTCATCGACGATGCGAGCGGCGAGCGCCTTGCCCTGCTCGGGGTCCAGCTTCTCGGGCTTCCAACCGACGCCGAGGCCGCGCCCGTCCGAAAGCTTGGGAATGATATGAAAGTGCACATGAAACACGGCCTGATGCGCGCCTGCGCCGTTGTTTTGCAAGATGTTGAACTCGCTCGCACCGGTAGCTTTGAGTACAGCGCGGCTGATACGTGGCAAGACGCGACCTATCGCGGCAGCCGCCTCATCGGACAGCCGATCCACGGTCTCGACCTCTTCTTTTGGGATCACGAGGGTGTGGCCCTCGCACAACGGGTTGACATCTAAAAAGGCGAGCACCTGCGCATCCTCGTACACGCGATGACAGGGAATCTCGCCGCGAATGATTTTGGAGAAGATCGTCTCGGCCATGCGCGGCAGGCTAGCAAAGGTGGCTCACGGCTCAACGTTGCCGCGAGCATGCTGCGGCACGCGTACGCATGCGCTCTTGGTGGGTCAGTGCTCCTGTGCGAGAGTGCCGCCCCACATGCGGGCTTGTTTCGTGCGCGGCTTCTGGCTCCCATCGCCGCTTTTCCTCGCCGGTCTGCTCGCGCTAGCGGCGGGGCCCTACACGCGCGCGAGGGCCGAAGACAAACGAGCCGCTGCCCTGAGCTGGGTGCGCTTGGCAGGTGCAGAAACGTGTATTGATGCGTCAGCTCTGGCACGCGGGGTCGAAGAGCGGTTGAAGCGATCGGTGTTTCCGGCGCCGGCCCAAGCGACTCTTCTGGTCGAGGGCCGCGCTGAGAAAGCAGCAGACGGATTTGCCGCGACCTTACGCATCTTCGATCAGTCGGGCGCCCCACTCGGCTCGAGGGAGCTGAGCTCTACCAAAGACAATTGCAGCGAGCTGTCTGAAGCGGTGGTGCTCGTCCTTTCCGTGATGGTCGATCCGGATGGCGCCCTCGCTGCGATTCCGAGCGCGGTGCAGACTAAACCGCCTGAGGCCGAGCCGCCTCTGCCCCCACTCCTAACGCACACGCCTGCAAAAGCACCGGCAAAAGCGCCGGCGAAAGGACCACGCCCCAGCCTTGGTGACGTTAGTTCGTTTGCTCGGATGGAGCTGGGAGCCTTGCCGGCGCCGGCGTTTGGCATCGGGGTCGCCGCGTTGGTTTCGTTTGCGCGTCTGCTCACCTTCCGGATCGAGGGTGCTGCATTCTCTGAACAAGACGCCACGCAGCCCGGCGATGCCCGTCGGGGGGCAAGCTTTGGACTGGTGTATGGAAGTCTCGCGTACTGCCCCTTCTTTTTAGCGCGCTCCCGTTATGGCGTGGCGGGCTGCGCCGGTGCAGCCGTGGGCGCGATGCTCAGTCAAAGCTTTGGGCTCGACCCGAGCGAAAGGGATCAAGTCGATCCCGTGATCAACGCCAATGCGCGTCTGCAAACGGACGTGCTGTTGCTGGGACCTGTGCGAGCCGTGTTGGGCGCGAGTGTCGGCACGCCGTTGATACGCACGCTGTACGAGATCACCAAGCGCGATGGCAGCACGCAGGTGCTGTTCCAGGCGGAAAGCTTGCAGGCAGGCTTTGATCTCGGCTTGGCCGCACGGTTCTAGTTTTCGTGCTTTGTTTTCCGTGCTTAGGCATCGTGCTTAGTTTTTCGTGCGCAGATGACGCGCGCCACGTACGGCACTGGCTGTGATGGTGGTGCTGGTCACGGGCGCGATGCGCGGTTGATCGAGGCGTCGCTGCTCATCGGGCGCCTGCTTGATCAAGTAGAGGGGCCGTGCCTTTGATTCTTCAAATACGCGGCCTACGTAGCCGCCGACGAGCGCCACGGCGCTGATCTGAAGACCCGCGAGCGCCGTGATCAACGCCGCGAGGATCGTCCAAGGCGAATAGGCGTGCATGATCGCGAAACCGAGCGCACAGGCGAGAAGCCCGGCCGTGCCCAAGCCAGACAGCAGAAGCCCAAGGCGCAGCGCGAGCCGCAGGGGCAGCGACGAGAATGCAAACACCGCGTCGGATGCGAACTCGAGCATGCGCGAAAACGTGTACTTCGACTGTCCTGCGGCGCGCGCAGGCGGAACGTAGTGAACGTAGGCTCGGTCAAAGCCGATCCACGCCACCATCCCGCGCAAGAAACGGCGCTGCTCGGGCATCTGCGACAGCGCTTCGCGCGCCCGGCGCGAGAGTAAGAAGAAGTCGGGAGCGGCGGCCTTGATCGGCATATCCGACAATTGATTGAATATCCAATAGAAGGCGCGAGAGGCCAAGCGATTCCACAACGGTACGGCACGCTCCGCTTCGCGCACGCCCATCACGACGTCATGGCCGTGATCCAGCACATCGAGCATCTTCGGGATCAGGGCGGGCGGATTTTCGAGGTCAGCATCCATCACGAGCACACAGTCGGCCTGACGGTCTGCGAGGTCGAGCCCGGCGCTTATCGCCGCTTGATGGCCAAAGTTGCGAGACAGCGAGATCACTCGCACATCGGGATCGCGCCGTGCGAGGGCGTTGAGCTTGAATAGCGTGGTGTCGGTGCTGCCATCATCGACGAAGTAGATTTGCGTGCTTACATGCACGAGGTCGCACACGACATGGTGAATCGCAGCCCAAGTCTGTTCGATGACCTGCTCTTCGTTGAAGCAAGGCACGATAATGCACAAAAGGCGCTGGCCGTCGGCGTCCATGTCGGCGCAGCTTATACGCTAGTCGGGCAGTCGCGTCAGCTCCGCGGTACCTGAGAGCCATAGATCATTGTCGAGAGCAAAGCGCAGGACCTTCGCTGGTCGTTGGTAGTCGATCCACATGTCGTCCATGCGGGAGGTGCGCACCATGCCACTGTTTTGCAGCTCGCCTGCGAAGTGACCGTTTGAGGTGCGGTCCGTGACGAAGAAGCGCCCCGTATCTCGACACTCCAGCGCTTGATCACAGATGGCGTAGACGGAGTTTCGCTTGAACGCGATCGTGAGCGGGGGCTTCCAAGCACCTATCGCCAGCGTTCCCTGCCAGATGCCGAGCAGCTCTCGCTCAAACGCGCGCGTGGTGGCGTCTTCCGCGCCGGAGCCAGCGTCCGGCGAACCCTGCGCCGAGGCGTCAGCTGATGAGCTCATACCAGCGTCCGTGTTGGCGAGGTCCGGCTCTGTGCCGAGCGTGGTCCGCGCGACGCAGCCTGCTAGCGCGAGGCAAAGCAGGATCGCGAGTCTCACGGCGTCCCTGCATCGAGCAAACCGCTGTCCGGCATCGGTGTCACGCCCGCATCGGTCGGCCGCGGACCGAGCGCGAGCACCACGCGCAGGACGGCTCTCTTCGCGGAGCCGCCATTGAGCGCTCCCACGCCAAAGGTCAGCGCGGGGCCTTTCGTATCATCGCGCTTCATGTCGAAGAACGTCGCTGAGAGCCGAATCGCATCGCCGCGACTGTCGGTAATGACCCACTCGAGCTCGCCTGATGCACTGATTTTGTCTGCATCTGGAGCAAGGTTCACAACTTTGAAAGAGCCGCCGTCGGCAGTGGCGCTGCCGAATCCGAATGGATCGCACTCGCTGTCTGGAACGCAGCGCACGTAGAATTGTCCGAGTCCGACCTCGCTGCCGCCGACGAGGTCGATCTCGAAATTGGCGCGCGCGTCTTCATCTTCGGCGAGCGGGCCGACCTTGGTCGCTACGCCCCACCATGTGCCTTCTATCCCGCTCACAAACGCAGCCACGGCTTCCACACCGCCACTGCTTTCGATGCGGGGGCCTGGACGTTTTACTTCGGCATCGAGCAGCGCTTGGCCAGCATCTACGAGGCCGCAGTCCGCAACGCAGGCGGGCGGTTGGGCCGCCTCTCCGCCGAGAAAACTGCGGCGGTCGCAGCCGATCAGTGGGAGCACAATCAAAATCAGGGCAAGACCGCGGCGCATGCTCGCAGCCTATTCCGGGCTGCCCGCTCCAAGCAACACGCGCACGCGACGCAGGTGCGCCGAGCCAGGGTGACTCGTGGCGAGCTGCGACGCGCGCGCCTCCGCTGCAGTCCGCTGACCGGCCAAAAGCAGCGCTTCGATCGCGAGCACTTCTCGCTCTTGGGCCAGCATGCCGTTTGGATACAAGCGCGCGTGCTCGTTCAATGATCGCAGCGCCTGTGCCGGTTGCGCGCGCCGTTCTTCGGCACGACGGATCAGCTCCATTTCGGAGGGGTTTTCCAGGGGTCGCGCTGCCGTCGACGAAGGTTTTGCGTCGTCTACGCGCGCATGAACGCTGCGCACGGGCGCCGTTGGCTCCGGCGCTGGGACGGCCTGTGCTGGCTCGAGCACAGGTGAGCTCGTCAACGCAGGTGCACGGGGTGGCTCCACAACCTGAGGATCGATCTTACTTTCGAGCCTTGGACCGGTCACAGGCGTGAGGCCGCGCTCTGGTTGTTCACGGTTAGGCGACGGTAAGGCCCACCACACGGCACCTGCCGAGACGATGCTCACTGCAACCAGCGCCTTGCTCAGACTCGACAGTCCAAACTTGAACAAGGTACCTTTGCCGGCAGCGATCGAAGCGCTGAAACTCGGCGGATTGGCGGGAGCTGTGCCTAGCTCAGAAAGCGGGCATGCGAGGTCCGCCACCGAAAGGCCGATCAGCGGCGATAGGCGCTTGCTGAGCCTGTCCAGATCGTCTTGCCGGGGCCCCTGAGCCCGCGCGAACGTCAACAACGAGCGCACATCCTCTGAGGTGGACGCTTCGTGAAGCATGGGAACGGATTTGGATTCGTCAGTCACGGGGCTCTCCGCTGCGCTCTGATGCGCACGGCCGCAGCGTCGACTTTGCGACGGGCGGCATACAGCCGTGAGTAGGCGGTCTGCAACGGGCAGCCCACGATCTCGGCCACTTCTTCCATGGGAACTTGTTCGATCTCGAAGAGCACAAAAACCGCGCGCTTGTCGTCGTCGAGACTGTCTAATACTTGCGCGAGGCTTGCTTTGGCCTGCGCTAAATCGAGACCTTCGTCTTGGCCAGCCTCGGAGCCCGCATCCGGCGGCTCCTCCGTGGCGATCTCGTAGCGAGTGTAGGCGCGACGGCGATGGTCGACGGCGCGACGGTGACAGATTCCGTAGATCCAGGTGCGCAGCGAACAGCGCCTCTCGAAGCGCGGCAGGTTGCGATGGATTCCGAGAAACACTTCCTGCGCGACATCTTCTACGTCGGCCTCGGACACTCCCATTCGCAGCAATACGCGCCACACGAACGCCGAATAGGTGCGAAAGACTTCAGCGAACGACGGGATGTCATCGAGGACGAGCTCACCGTCGCACGCACTCGCCTCAGCGGACTCGCTCGCGGCGGCAGCGGGAAGAGTGTGCTGACCTTTGGCTTCGCCGTGCATGGTCGTCGCCGCATCACCGCGACCTGCGGTGGGCGATTTGGCCGAAGGTGCTGCGAAACGTGAGTCGTGCTCCACGATGTGCACGGGTCTCCAAGCGGCGGGTTCAGCCAGCGACGCCCGATTGCTTCGCTCGACCTTTTCAGTCGGACGAGACGGTCGGATTTCTGACGGAATAACCGTGCCGAGAGAGAGGCCCAGCATAACGTGTTTCGAGGTTGCAGGTTTCAGTTTCCTTGAAAGTGCCCCCCCGAACCTGCGACAAATGGGCGCGCGTGCGCCCAGGTGGGAGCTTGGGACACGCATCGACCGACCCGGGGCAAGTCCTCGTGTCGCCAGAGGAAACCAAGGAGTCCCGAATGCGCCGTCTCGCGCTGAGGGGGATCGCGGCCAAGCCCCGCTCCCTCTCCACCCTGCTTGTCATCTTGTCCATATCGGTCCCCGCTTTTGCTCAGACAGCCCAAACTGGAGGGTCCGTTTCCATTTCGACATCGAACGAGGCGCAGGCCAGCGGTAGTAGCCAGGTCGCCGCCGCCCCCGCGGCTTCGACTGCCGCGCAGCCTACCGAACAAGCTGTCGCGCAAGAGAGCGCGCCCATCGATGCTGAGCATCAGCGCTGGCGCGAGCTGCGCGCGGGCACCACGTACTTCGGTCCGGTCGGTGGCGTGTACATCGTCGATGCAGGGTCGGGCGCGCCGGGATCGTTTCGGCTCAACGTCGCCACGGACTTTTTCGTCAAGAAGGACTACCTGCAAAAGGGCGACACGAATCGCTACTTCGGCGGTGTGCTAGCGCTGTCCGCAACGCCTATCGAGTACCTGGAGCTGAGCGCTGCGGTAACCACGCGCTCCAATCGCAACGACGAGTACGCCACGACGCTGGTTCAGGCTGTCGGTGACATGCACTTTGATATCAAAGGTTACTACGAAGCGACTCCTGGCCTTACTTTTGGCGCGGACGTGATGACAAGTCTGCTGAACGATCAGGGCGACGTGGGCGTGGCTTTCGATGCAACCACGGTCGGTTTGCGCGGCAACTTGGCCTTCGACTTTCGCGAGCTCGGTCGTAACGATGTGCCTGTGCAGCTGCGCTTGAACGCGGGCTACACCTTCGATAACTCGGCCAACACCGTCGATGATCTCGAGGATGCTCGTTACGACAACTTGGTGGCGAATGGTCAGACCCAAGCGACGTCGCAGGAGTCCGACTACAGCCACTACGTCGACAGGCGTGAGCGTTTGGCGCTCGGCATCAACCGCGTCGACCGCGTCAACGTCGGCGTCGGCCTGGAGTTGCCCTTCGAGGTGAGCGATAGCGCCGCAATCCACCCGATCGTGGAATGGCAGCTCGACGTGCCGATCAACCGTCAGGGTTTCAATTGCCCTTACGTGGTCAACAGCGCCGGCAACAAGCTTGCGGGCACTGATAGCTGCCTCGATCAAGAGGGGGTGGACACGTTTGCGCAGCACGTGCTCGTGGGCGCACGCTTCTGGCCCGTGGCAGGGCTCAACCTGCTGGCCGCGGTCGATATCGGTGTGTCGGGCACGACCAACTTCGTACAAGAGCTCGCGCCCCAGGCCCCCTACCGCATCATTCTCGGCGCAGGCTACACGGTCGATGCACGCCCGAAGCCACCGGTGATCCGTGAGGTGGAAAAGCGCGTCGAAGTGGCCGCGATCGTGCCACCCACGGGTCGCGTGCAGGGCACGATCGTCGAACAAGATGCGGGCACGGTCGTGGCCGATGCCAAGATTTCGTTCTCGGGTAAGGATGTCACGCCCTTGTGGGCGGGCGCCGACGGACGTTTCGTCAGCTACGCATTCGCGCCAGGCGAAGTGACTATCGACGTTGAAGCCGCAGACTACCAGCCAGGTACCTGCAGCACGACGATTGCACCTGAGGGTGGCGACGTGCAACTCACGTGCGCACTCGTGGCCTTGCCGCGCGTGGGATCGCTCAAAGGACAAGTGCTCGATCAAGAAGGAGCGCCGCTGGCCTCCGTGCAGGTCCCGCTCACCGGGCCTGAGGCACGCACGATCACGACCGACGTGAATGGCAAGTTTGCAGAAAAAGACCTGAAGCCGGGCGAATATAGCGCCCGCATCGATCAGGAAGGCTTCCTTATCTCCGTGTCGCCGCTCGCGATCAAGGTGCGCGAAGAAACGGACCTCACGATCAAGCTTGTGCCCACGCCGAAGGTGGCCGCAGTCAAGGTCAAGAAAGACAAGCTGCAGATTCGCGGCACGATCTACTTCACCACCGACACCGCCGAGATCGAAGCGCGCAGCGAGCCGCTGCTGACGGAGATCGCGGATGCCTTGATGCGCAACCCTACCGTGCTCAAGGTCGAAGTACAGGGGCACACCGACGATACGGGCACGTCCGAGCACAACCTCGAGCTCTCACACCGCCGTGCGGAGGCTGTGAAGGAGTGGCTGTCCAAGTCCGGTGTCGAGCGCGACCGGCTGATCGCCAAAGGCTACGGCATGGAAAAGCCGTTGGCGCCCAACCTGACTGCTGCGAGCCGCGCCAGGAACCGCCGTGTGGAGTTCGTAATTACCGAGCGCACCGCACAGTAAGCCTTACCGAACCCGCACGACGATGCCTTAGTACAGCTCCCCAGAAGTAGGTGATCAGTCGATGTCGGGCGGGAGGGGCGGTTTTGTCAAAAAGTTGCCAGGCTCGAGCGTTGTGATCGTATGCGGGCATGGCGATGCAAACCC
>JBBSJC010000022.1:0-30604 GCA_038257655.1 Polyangiales bacterium
CAAAGTCCCGGCGAGTATACATTCAGGCTCACCGTAATTGGAGCGGCTCGCGCGGTGCGGCTGACGGCTCAGCACGTCGACGTGTGTGTCACTTGCGGCACACACGGTGACTTTTCGCGCGCGCAATCAGCTTTCACCCCAACTTGACCTTGCTGCCAATTATGACGCTGCTAGCTAACCCAAATCAGCGAAGCCGTGGACCAGACGGCTATCGTCTGTCTGACTCGCAATCACGTTGCCGGCCTGAGTGCTTGTAACGCGATCCGGCGTGGAGGGTTTATGCGTCCTGCGTCTCGAAATGTGCGGCACCCGATGGAGTCTCGTACGCACCGCGTGCTGCGCGGGCTTGGCTGCCATCTCTTGGTGACCATACTCAGCACGCTCGTTATCGTGCTGCCGATTCCGCGTGGATCCCAGCGCGCGCACGCGCAGAGCGCGCTCATTGGCCAGAACGACGGCTTTACCTTCTCCGATCAGAGCGAGATGAACGCCGAGCAAGCTGCCGCATCGGACAGCGGGAACGCGCTCAAGGTGCGTACCTCGCCCATCGGATCGTCGGGAAGCTACACGCGAGAGATCGCGATCCGCGTGCCCCCCGGCCGCTCCGGCATGACGCCTTCGCTCGCGCTCACGTACTCAAGTGCCAGCGCTCGAAAGACCTCGTCGCTGGGCGCGGGCTGGTCCTTTGGCGTGCCGTCGATTTCGCGCAGCACCGAGAAGGGCTTCCCTCGGGTGGATCGGGGTCCTTCGCTCACTCGCTACAGCAACAGCGGCCTGTTTACCGGGCCTTCCGGTCGGATGGCTCCGATATCGCTAAACCAAGGCCTGCCCAACGCCACCACGTTCTACTCGCCGACCCATCAGACATCTCCGGTCCGCTACGAGTTCCTCACGGCAACGGATCGATGGGTCGAGCACCTCCCCAATGGCGTGAAGCGTTTTTATGGCGGGAGTGACGGCCGGATCGCCAGGGTCGTGAACGAGCTCGGTACGCACGAGTGGTTGCTACTCAAGGAACGCGATCCGGACGGCAACACGATCGAATACGACTATCACTTTGTCGAAGATGTCGTCCACGGTCAGCTGCGAGGCAACTTCGTCAAGGGACGCTGGCACGCCGCCCAATGGCAGCCGATCCTCAAAGGAGTGCGCTGGGGAGCCAATGACGTGGCGCGTACGGCACATCAGTTTCGTGTCGAGACCCATGTCACGCCATTCGATGGCGACATCGACATGCTCAACGGGCACGTGATGCTCGCAGGGCTTATCGACAAGATTTCAGTCTTTGGTCCGCCGGTCAACGGTGGTGCTGGCGAGGTCGCCTATTGGTACTACACGATGTTCCGCGAGGAGAGTAAAGAGACAGGTCGCCCCTTACTTAGGACCGTCGTCGAGTCCGCGCCGGACCTACAGACGCCTCGTACCACGACCTTTACTTACTCGACCAATGGCGACATCTACGGAGTGAAGTCCGGAACAGCCGCATGCGACGCTACTGCTAACGCATCCTTCGCACGCCACGAGCCTCTCGCCCGGCCGCATAACGAAATGTACCGAACGGGGCAGGCTGCCGCGTCGAATGCCACCTTTCTCACGCCCCTCGAGAGACTGTCGCGCGCCAACATGGCGAGCGGGTACCAATTCCGCGACATGGATGCCGATGGCGATACGGACGTCGCGTACTTGCCCGCTGGTCTGAGTGCCCCCGTTGCGCAGTGGCTCAAGGATCGATCTTATGTGCGCGATGGTGCCGATTGGGTTCGTGCCGACCAGGGCGGTGGCAATGGCATCCCCAACAATCTGCTGATCACTGAGTTCGGAGATGTCGATGGCGACGTTGACCCGGATGCGATCTCGTTTCCTCTATATTCGATTCCGCCTGAGGCCGTCACGAACGTGACGCGCACAACGCGCGAGCAGCCTTACCATTACACGAGCGAGTTCATTACTATCAACACGCTGCGCTCGAACATTGGCTACGTGGGAGTCGGTCTGCCCGGCATTCGCCTGTCCGATGGCGCCTTGGTGCGCGCTCCGGCAAATGCTCAGGTGCAGATGATCCCGCTGAACGCTCCGCCCGCATGCGCTCCGACTAGAGCGGGAACGGGAGGCGGAAGTTTCTTAAGTGACTATTCATTTCCTGGCCTAGAGGAGCAGTTCCCGCCGCTACAGCAGCCGTGGCTTGATGAACGCGCCTTCGACATCGATTGGCAAGGTAAGCCCAATCCCCTTGACCCGAGAGACGGGCTGTCGATTTGGCCGTGGATACCGTGGTACATCATGTGGGACAAACCTTGGCCCTGGCACACCTCTACGAGGCCACCCATCAGTATCATCTGCGTTGGACCCGCGACTGATAGCAACTCCTTCGGTCGTTCAGGTCACCGGCCCGCCCAGATTCTGATCGGACGCAATAGCGCTCGAGGCGCAGGTGGCGTGAGGCCAGCGATGATCGATCGTTGGCCCGATGGGGTCGTCAAATGGGTGGAGCCATTCCTTCAGCCCATCGCGCCAGGTAGCAATCAGTCTGAAATGTTTTTCAAGACGCAGAAAGACTTCCAGGCGCCGGCTACGGATCTCAATGCAGACGGTAAGTCCGATATTCTATTGCTCAAGCTCCGCGATCAGTTCCTCAGTAATGGCGGCACAAAGACGAGCTTCATCCCACGTGCCTACATCTCTGATGGCTCGAACTTCTACCTTGACTATCAGCCGACCGAGTTAGTGTTCGGGATCGATCTGACGCCCTTCTTCACGCTCGATACCACCCAGATTCGAACACTTCAGACCTTTCGTAACCAGGTGCGCCCCCATCTCGCGGGCGTCTTGCCGGGCACACGCGTATTACCGGGGGCCTGGACCGCGCCCTTGAGACCCGCCACGCGTGGCGCCGTCACGGCGCTGCTAGCGAGCTACTCCGAAGCGGATGTCAACAATCCCATACGCACCGCGGCAATGGGCGCAGCGCTCACCAAGCTTTTCGAAGACGACCTATGGACCCGCGTACCGCGGCCGGTTGTTCAATTACCTAAGCTTTTTGAGCGCTGGAACAATCAGCTGTGGGCTCGCGCTTGGGATCAGCCTCAGGGCCTGGCAGCGCTAGTGCCGGTAAGCCTCGTTCCGAACGTAGAGGTGGATCTGAGCGATATCATCGTTCCCCTCGAGGGACCGACAGTGGTCGATCTAGGCGCTGTCCTCAACGCCGTCCGCCGTAGCGATTTCGTGGTGGGGGGGCTGGCTGCAAGCACCGACTTTAGCGCGCTTATCGACTTCTTTTCGACCTCCATTGCCGATGTGATAGGCAATGTCTTCAACCCCGGCGCGGGCGGGCCACCGAGCCAGCAATACTCGAGTTTCTCTTGGTCCGCACTGGACATCCTACGGGATGGTCGCGAGGAAGACTGCAATGACTCCTTCGTCTTCCGGAAGTGCAAGGCCCACCATGCCTACCCGCAGCACGTGGCCTTCAACAGTCTACCGCTCGACCTCAATGCAGACGGGCTACCCGATCTAGTCGTCGGTGCCCGTCCCATTCCCGTCGAGTCTGCCACCGTTCCCGGCCACCAGACCACCTTGTGCGCCCGGGGTCATCAGGTGCACCTCAACCGTGGCTACCGTTGGGATACTTTCGACGAGTGGGCAAGCCATGCGACGGCCTTCGAAGGTTGGTCGTCGCCGCCCGCAACGACTTACTTCTCTACGAACAAGCTCGATAGCACTATCTTTCCGTTCGAGATACTGCAGAACCGCTCCGGCTCCTGCAACCCCAACATCGCCGTCGACTACGACATGGTCGACCTCGCGATGATTAATGCGGGTGTCGATGCCCAAGAGGACATCCCAGGCAAGCTTTTGGCCCGCCTGGCTGAGGCACAGTTCAGCTCTAAGCCAGAGTGGGATCGCACCGGCGCAGCGGCGAACATGCTCAAAACGAGCACGCTGCCGATGGCGGCCGCGAGCTTCTCCGACCTCAACGCGGATGGCCGCGTAGATCTGGTTTTTGCGGCCCAGGTGACCCGCAACCAAGAACGGGAGAACCATCAGCTTCTGTTCCTCAACACCGGCCGCGGCTTCCGCAACGTGTCTGGCGTTGAGGGATCGGCGAACCGCTCGTGCGTCCTGCCGCGAGATTTCGTGATGGCGCAGTTTGATTCAACCACGCGCACGACGGTTTCGATTGGGGATCGCTCGCGCCTCGCCGACGTGGACAACGACGGCCTGCTCGATCTCGTCTACGCAGGTGCTTGCCCTCAGCAAAGCCTCACGCACAACAGCCGCACAGAAAAAGCCTGCGTGGCAGCCACATGGCGTCGCAACCTACGCAAGATCCCGGACCTACTCACCGCGGTCGAGGAGTCGACCGGTGCCTGGGAAGACGTGGGTTACGTTGCCGCCAGCTCAGCAGCTGCACAAGGCAGTACCGTGAAGCGCCCCGGGACCTTGCCGCAGGGCCACCTCGTCGTGTCCCAGATCCTGCGCGGCGCGCAACCCAACAAAACCGCGTGGAAGGACCTGTTCGCCAACTCCGTCGAGCGAGTAGACCTTAGCTACGACAACTACGCGCGTGAAACAGAAAGCACGCACTCACTTGGCTTTGAGACCGTAAGCGCTCGCTTCTACAACAGCGAGTCTTGCGCACGCTCGAGCCACTTAGTCAGCGACTGCACGTGGAAGGACGGGGTCGAGTCCACCTCCGTCTATGACGTGCGCGCGACCGTGGCCGGCTCCGAGGTCACGCATCCATTGCGCGGGATGGTGACATCTCAGAGCACGCGCGACATGACCACCGGCAATGAGAGCGCCACTAGCACGACGTATGTGGTTTCGAAGCTAGCGACCGGCGTTGCGCGGATCCGACCTGAACAGCGCAGACAGTCGACGCGCGTGGGCGCCGTCACCATGTATTCGGGCGAGCTGTTCTTGGACCTTGATGACTACGGCTATCCGCGCCGCATCATCGCCGGGAGGGCGAACGACAAGGTCGTACTCGAGGCTCATCCCGAAACGACTGTGACGCGCCTGGAGTATGACCACCGGCCCAGCGAGTGGCGACTGGGACGTTCCAAGTCCACCACCATCGAAGGTGTTGGGATTGGTGTGGATGGTAAGTCTGCGCGCGCCGTTCTCTCACAATCGGCCGTTGCATACAATCTGCAAGGTCGCGTCGCGTCGACCTCCGTGTTGCAAGACGCGGGTAGCGCGTGCACGGCAAACCGCGCGCAGTGGAGCACGACTTCGTTTCCCGTCTACAACACGGCCGGTCTTCCGGAGCGCATCGTGGAGAACGCGCGCACCGTCGAGGTTCGTTATGACCTAGCTAAGCTGTACGTCGCGCAGCGCTGGATCATGGTGCCCAAGAGCGCTTCCAGCCCCGGGGCACGCCTCGAAGAAGAGCTCGCCTACGACCCTCGAAATGGTGCGGTGCGCTGGCACCGCGACATCAATGATGGAGAGTCTTCGACGTCCTATGACGCAAGCGGTCGCGTGCTCCGCCGAACTGGGCCGGACGGCAGTCTGCTGGAGCGCAACGCTTACACGGACACCGCGGATGGCCCGTGGTCGGTTACCACGGAGCGCTATACCGACCCAGGCGCGTTCGCAAGCTCGATGGCCTTCCTGGATGGCTACGGCCGCGCGATCCTCAACAATGAAGTTGCGCCTGCTGCCGGCTCGACCAGCAGTGTGGTCCGTACTGTTTACGATCGTGTCGATGGCTACGGCCGAGTCACCGCAAGTTATCAGCCGCGGCCCGTTCCACTGCTCGCTTCGCGCGGGCTCGACCCGACAGACCGGGCGACTCTTCGCACGTTCGACGGCTTTGATCGTGAGACGTCAGAGAGCTTGCCTGACGGTCGGCGGATTACTCACACCTATAGCTATCGTACAGGTACCTCTGACCCTTACCTGATGGTTCAGACGACCAATCCACGAAGGTTCGTCACCCAGCGCCTCTACGACTCGCGCGGCGCGCTGACACGGGTCGAGCGGCTTGCTGCGGCGGGCTCAAACCCGATCGAAGCCTTCGACTACACCCGAGATGGACTCGGACGGATCGCGGGAGTTTACGATGCGACCGGCGTGCGCAGCGTTGCCTACGACGTGGGCGGCCGGCTCGTCGCGGCAACGCTCGCGCATGGGGCCAGCGATGCGATTCGCGCACATGAATACTGCTTCGATGCCGATGGGCAGCTCACCTCGGCTCTGACGCCCGAAGGGCGCGAAGTCGTCGTGCAGCGCGACACGCTCAGTCGACCGCAGCGCGTGCAAGTTGATTTTCTGCACGTGGAAAACGGTCGCGAGGTCCTCGAGCCAACGGTCGGCACCTTCATGTACGACTGTTCGGTGGACGAGGGCTCACTGGGCAAGCTTTGCGAACGCTCAGACGACTCCGGCACGACGCACTACACCTATGATGCCTACGGCCGGCAGGACAGCTACGAGCTTGAGCTTTCGGACTCGATTGGAATCACGCTCCCCGCAGGGACACCCAACTGGTACCGCGGTGCCTTTACCTTCGGACTAGCGGGGCAGCTCAAGTCGGCAGCCTACGAGGGCTTGGGCACCGGCGTGCACCGTGTGGACTACACCCACGACGTGGCAGGTCGCACGAGCACTGTAGCCGTCGACGATCCCCGCACTGCCCCGCGCATGCTTGTAAAGAACGCGGGCTACGACGAGCTTGGGCGCGTCGTCTCGACCACCCTCGGCAACAACGTGCTGAGCTCGTGGGCCTTCGACAAGCCCAGTGGACACCTGGTCGCAGCGAAGCTGCAGCAGCTCACAAGCGTGTTTGCTGAGTTGCGCTATCCGCTCGCAAACTACGACGCCAACGGCAACATCGGCGTCGAGGAGCGCTGGTACAACCAGCGGCGGACGAGCCGAAAGAGCCACGCCTATGACGCTCTTGATCGCTTGACGGCGAGCAGCGTCACGATGGATGGCTTCGTGCGCGCGAACGAAACGTTTAGCTTCCTCGGCGGCAACGTCACGCAAGCAGGCGCGGTCGCTGGGCCGACTCGTTACGACTACCTCGATCGCTCGAACACTCAGGCAGTGACGCGCATAGCAAGCCCCGGCTTTGAGCGCGTGCTCGAGTATGACGCCGATGGCTGGGTGTCACGCGACACGCAGGTGGATTCACGCGAGGCGGGTACTACCCCGCAAGTCACCGAGCGCGAGCTTACCTTTGACGCGGGCGGCTGTCTGCGCGAGGTAACAAGCCGTAAGGGCCCCGATGGCACCACGCCGATGCCGACCGTGACCCGCAACATGTGCGGTTTGAGCGGTGCACGGGCCTACCGCGAGACCACGCTGCCCAACGGCAACGTAGAGCGCGTCTACTATCTGCCGAACGGCGTCGAAGTACGGCCGGATCAGGACCTGTTCATCATGCGTCTGCCTGTGGCGACCGCCACGGTGGCGCATCTGGCCTGGTCCCTAAGCAGCGGCGGCATCGTCGCCAGCGAAAGCGGCTACGTGCACACAGACGTACGCGGCAGCGTGATCTCCCGCACTCCGCTCGACGCGAGCAATGTGCGCGCGCTCGATCGTGAGGCCGAGTACGACGCATGGGGTAAGACTCTGGCGTACGACACGGCTGTGGTCCCGCGATATCAGTTCACCGGCGAAGAGCCCGACCCGGGTACTGGCTACTACTTCTTTGGGGCGCGTGCGTACGACCCGACGCTGCGTCGGTGGCTGTCGCCGGATCCGCTAATCTTGGGAACCCCGGAGATCGATGCCCCGATCGGCTCGCAGCTCAATCTGTACAGCTACGCCGCGAACAACCCTGTCAGCAAAGTGGATCCGAGCGGGACCTGGGCGATAGCTCTCGTGTTCGTGCCTGAGGCGATTGACCTCGCGATCGTTGCGGTGGCGGCGGTTACGGCGTACGTGGGTGTGGCGGCCTATGAGAAGCAGACGAGCAACGCTGGGCCCAACGCGCCTCCCCCTGCTGCGCCATCGGGAGAGCCAAGTCCCTCCGGCAGTCCTAAGACGCCGAGCGGAGGTGAGGCTGGACCAGCAGTTCTGGCCAAGCTCAGCGAGGCAGCCCAGAACCAGAACCAGGGCTCGTCGTCCGCGCCGCCCGTTGCCGCTGCTGCCGGTGGGGGCGGTGGCGGTGATGATGGCGGCAACGACAACGGCGGCGGACCTCGGTCCCCCAAGCAGTTCACTTCCGAGCAGAAGGACCTTGTTGATATGGCCAAGCAAGACAAGAAGGCCGGCGGCATCACGGCTCGAGATATGGAAGCGTACAAGCAATTGAATGCAGAGGCAGGAAAGAAGGGCTTTACCGATCCGAACGCCGTCCGCGGACCTGAAGCCCATCCTCCGCGGACACCCCAGTCCCCGCCCGGGCCGGGCCAGAAACCTCATGGGCACGTAGGTCCCGTAGGTCACATTCCGGTGAAGCCATGAATTGCTATCTCTTTGCCACCGAACCAACTGGCCGCGAGTACCAAGACTTAATCGACTTCTGCTGCTCGCTGTCGGCCAAGGTAATGTTTGCTGTTCGTGACGACCATCCCTCTGTGCAGCAAGTTTTCGACCAGCTTCGTGGCTGCTATCTGGGCGAGGAGCGTGTCCACGAATGGCCGGGCACGGTGCTGTTGTACGGCTCTGAGGCGACCATACATTGGTATGCTGTGGGGGCTATGATTCAGCGGGCCATGAAGGAACTCGCTAGCAGCCTCTACTCGTGGGTTGGACACATGCCAGAGGACCCCTGTTTCTTTAGGGAAGATGGTTCTCGGCTCCTAGTCACGATTTCGCATGAACACGAGTCGTACCTAATCCTAGCCGAAGCTGAGTATGCTTCCATGCAACGCTTCTACCCGGCCCTGGCGTCATTGCTGACGGACGAAGGCCCCGTCCAGTGAAGATGTCTGCAGCGCCGTAGACTCTCACGCGAACATGGGGACCGCACATGGGGGCGGGCACCCTGAGCGCCGGCACACTCCCCGCAATTTTCGGCACCTTGTCGTTCACGGTCACGGTGGAGTAACAAAGCCACCACTGCACTCCATCAACACTTCGGGGGAACACGGGGACGTGTTCTTCATACATGATAAACAATGGGCAAGGTGCTCGCAGTGACCGAAGTCTAACTATTCGTGCTCGCGCCGTAGCAGGACAACACTGCACTCTATCAACGTTAGCAACGAGCCATCCATGAACCGAAGTGCCCAACGCTTCTGCGAACCTCCCGGCCACGTCAACCCCGATGGGGGGTCGGGCACTAGGATATCAGGTTGTCACACAGCACAAATGCACTACCAGGGATCGCCATGAAACCTTTCGCTCATCTGCCATTAGCCTTAGCCGCCTGTACGTTCTGGGCGTCGTGTGCCGCGAGTCGCGAAGAAACGACGGACGCCGCGGTCGATTCGGCGCAGGGCGGAGCCTTCGACGGCGGAATCGACGAGTGGGGGGACGGCGAAGGCGACTTGGCCAGGCCGCGTCCGCGACCTCGACCAAGCCCAGCACCTGAAGACGACTACGTAGACCGCGGTCCGGTCCCTCCTCCTCCGCCTGTGCCGATAGGTGATGCCGGAGTCAGCCCGCCGGATGCGTCCGTGCCCCGGCCCCCTTTGGAGTCATGCACTGCCGCCCTACCGAATGGGTTTTGCTTCAATAGTGAGAGCGGCGATCACATCGCCTTGGGTAGATCGGTGAACATCGCAAGTCGGATTACTCTAACTGAACACTACCGGGAGATCAGGATCGAGGCGAGCGTGGACGGGCAAGGCGCATGGGCGCTGGGGTTCGGCAGGGACGAGCACGCGCGTTGGCGAGTTGGAAAATACTCTTCTCTGCCAGGCCAGCTCTTCGCCGGTCAGGGGCGGGGGCTCTCGATCTCAGGCGATGGAAGGTCATGTGTCCAATCGGTGGGAAGCATGGAGATTACAGAGTTCGAGACCAGACCCGGACAAGGGATCGTGCGTTTCGCGGCCACCTTCGAACAGTACTGTGAGGGCGCCGAGGGCGGCCTTTCCGGCGCCGTCAACTATCGGGCAACGGGGAAACCTGATCATCCTGTCACGAGTGCGTCGACCATCGCGCTGAGCGGTCAGTTCGAACGTGTGGTCTATGACCGTACTACCCATACGGCCTATGGATTCGACGCACTGAATCGTCGAGTCGCGGCCATCGACCTGGCCGATGGCGACGTCCATTACTCTGATGTCGTCCAAGTGCCGGTGGGCGCGTGCGTCGATGACAAGCGTCGGCGGCTCTTCGTGGTCAATACAGGAAGCTCAGTCGTCACCGAGCACGCGTTGAGTGACCTTAGATTGGTCCGGGAACACATCTGGGATGCTGTCTCGTCGCCACGCAGTGACGTCGCTGCCCAGATCTACTGCGGGCAAGATATGGTGATGTTAGTCCAGGGGGCGCGTGGAGGTGGTCTATCCACGATCGAAGACCTCGATTCGGAAATGCCCACCGTGAACAACCGCTCGGGGGAGATTCAGGGAATCTCTACTGGTATCCTCGATAGTAGCGGGAGTAACTTGTACTACCTGGCTTGGGGTGGCTCACAGGCAACCGTGCGGCGCATCGCAACAGCCAACTGGATCGAAGCCGACCGGTCGGCACCCGGCATAGACCTGACCACCGAGCCCTACAACGGCCCCATGTTCCTCGACGAGACCCGCGCCCTGGTGCTTACGAAGAACCGCATTTTCGATGCAACGAACCTCGCCAAGCTTGTGTTTACATTGCCCGGCTTCGCTGGTCACTCCGGTGCGGAAGAGAACGTCTACGCTATCGACTCAGCATCCGGCCGCTTCGCGTCACGTGCTTACGTGTACTCGCTCGACACGTTTCGAATCGAATCAGCGACGCTTACAGCAGACGCCGATGATATGTTCTTCGATCGTGACGGCTTATTGTGGTTCCTGGTAAGTGCCGATGGAACGTTGACAGCTCAGCGGCTATAAGTCCTGCGGATTTGCCCGTTCCCCGACAAGTCAATTGGGCCTATGCAACTTTCCCCACAGCTCCAGAGACCTTACCGTTCGTGCTCACGGTGCAGTAGCAAGACACCACTGCACTCCATCAACACTTCGAAGCGAGTCATCAAATGAACCAAGACACCCACGGGCCGCGACTCGCCTTATCTTGTGCACGCCCAGTGCCGCGCATGCTGGCACTTCTGCTTCTTATACTCTGCGCCTGCGGTGAAGCGTCTGAAGTGCCCAAGCTGTCGGCGGATGACATGTTCGTGGTTCTTGTGGCCGCTGACGACGGCGGAAGACCTGCGCCTTTGCAGGGCGCCGTGGTGGGTATCGCGCAAGATGGGAAGGTCGTCGCCGCGGAGGCCGACGCCGAGGGGCGCGCCGTCTTTGAGGTAGATCCCGATGGCGGTGCGCTGACCGTGAGCGCGTATTACCCCGACCATATCGCCGCGACGTTTGTGGGATATGACCGGCCGCGGCTTAGGGAGGGCCTGGAGCAGGATGGTGTGTTCCTGCTCGCGCTACAGCCCACGCGATCGGAGTATATCCGTGTGAACGGAGAGGTGAAGCGCTCCGAGTCGGACATCGTACTGACGGTGACCGCCAATACCGCAGGGCCGCCTTCCTCCGAGATAAGCGACCGTTTCTCGGTGTCGGCGCGAGCAGGAGCGCCGTTCATACTCACCGCATACGAGCAAATCCCCGAGATCCCACCCGCTGCCGACACAGGCATGAGTACACCCGTCATCTCGTGGCGCACCTTGGAGCACGCGGGCAGCGCAAAAGATGTCGACGTTTCCGGCGACCCGTGGACGGAGCATGAGCTCGTCGACCATGAGCTGAGCGTGGTACGTCCTACGACGCCACCATCGTTCGCCGATGATTCGGCGCTCATCCGTGTCGACGCGGCAGGGGGCACGGTGGATGCGCCGGACGTGATGTTACCCGCGGCCGGGCTGTCGCTCGTGGCGCCTTGGCGCGCGCAGGACACTTATGAGGTTACCCTCACGGGCCGCGCAGATCTGATGGCCAGCGACGCGCTCGTCGTGATCGCGACCTTATACGACAGCAAGCGGCGCTTCTCGAGCGTGCGAACGCGCCAGGGTTTGCCCACCCGGATAGCGGCCTCATTTCTTGCACCGCAGGAACCGTCGACGGCGCGGCCTAGTTTTGCGCAGCCCCTCACGTGGGCAAAGGACGAAGGCGATGGGGTGTGGACATTCCTGATTGCGCGCGATGGCTTCGTGAACCGCTGGCTTGTCAGCGTCCTTCCGGGCACTTCATCCCTCGACCTACCCACGCTGCTCGCGACGTTGCCATCGAGTGGCCTCGGGACCAAGGCCCTCGAGGCTTATCTTTACCTCTGCGACTCCGATCCCGTCACCAGCCGGTGCAACCGCGCGGCCGGTGGCCAGATTTTCGAGATCGAAGCGACCCCTTGACGGGTGGCATTCATGAAAATCCTCCCGAGCTCACCCGCGTTCGACGATAGGTGGTCCACTCGTCCTTGGCCTTGGCGCCGCGCTGCTCGTAGAAGTCGATGGTAGGCTGATTCCAATTGAGTACGCACCACTCGACGCGACCTGCCTGTCGCTCGTCGGCCAGGGCGACCACGGCATCGAACAGGGCGGCCCCGTGGCCTTCGCTGTTGACGGCCGCACTCACATCGTAGCGTTTCACCGATCTGACGTCGCCCGAATTTGGGCTCTCGGCCGCGCTGACGTCACAAAAGTTGCCCTTCCAGATCGTATCGATACGACGCAGCCGGTCACTCGATGGCGATCTGAATGTCCTGACGCACGGCTGCGGAGGTCGCTGCCGAACGTCTTGTTACGACGCCGACGGTCGACCGGTCTTCCAGTTGGCCGATACGACGGCGCCCCCGCGACCGCGAAGGCCGCAGGGGCTGTGCATCGTCGAACCTTACTGTCTACGCACGGACGCGTCAGAGCGTGTCTCTGTGCTCACGCGCCTCGAGCAGCGCGCCGAGGCACAGGTTTCGTGCGCGTCGCAAGACACCTTCTGAGGCGCACGATGAGCGCGAGCGCGTCCTCTGTAAACGTGGTGTGGGCGAGCGCGACGCGGTCGAGCTCTGCGCGTATGAAGTCTCGCATGTCGTCGGGCGCGAGCTTGGGCACGAGCACGGAGTAAGTGACCCGGCTCTGAATGTCCTCGTTGGGCGTTAGCGCCAGGGAGGTAAGCAGCCCGGGTTGAGCTGGGCCGCGAGCAGCCTCACCAACATGGCTCCCAGACGCTGCCGCCGGAGGGCTAGACCCACTAGCCAACTACGGTCGTGTGGCAGACCCGCCGACTAGTACCCCCCAGAGGGCGGCAATAGACACTGTTATGGCGCAGGCGAGCAGCTTTATAACTGTTCCCCGCCTGCGGGCGGCCTGTACTCATGGGACGACGGTCGATGTCGTCCGAGGAGCCTCTATGGACCGTCGCCGTCGGTTTGGAAATAGTCGCGTGCTACTCGCCCAGGTTCTTGGGATGTGTGCGGCAGCGCTAGCGCTATCGGTGCCGCAAGTGGCCTCGGCCCAAACGTCGGCCGAGTTATGGTCCTCGTATGCGGCCAATCCCGACGACCATCCTAACATTCCGAACTGCTCGTATGCGGGATATCGGTATGGTGAAGTACCCCTACCCGTCATCGACACTGCAATCTTCGATGTTACCGCGCCCGCATATGGTGCGGTGGCCAATGGTGATGGGGATCAGACCGCTGCGATCCAAAGCGCGATCGCTGCTGCGGGAAAAGCGGGCGGTGGAGTCGTTCTCATTCCCGAGGGGAAGTATCGACTCGAGGGCCTGCTGCATCTGAACCAGAGTGGCGTGGTCCTGCGAGGAGCGGGGCCCGATCGCACTGTGCTCGATTTTCGTCGCTCGCTGACGCAAGTACTCGGCGCAAACCCAGCCGGCAGCTCGTCCCAGTGGTCGTGGCTGGGCGGCCTCGTGTGGGTGGGTCCGGAGGCTGCACTCGGCGGAAACGAGAGGTGGCGTGACGGCGAGGTGCTCGCCAATCTGAGCGCCCCCGCGCTGCGCGGCGATCGCAGCGTGCAGGTCGATGACGCTTCCAAGCTTAAGCCTGGATCCATGGTCCTGCTAACGTTTACCCTTCCAGAGTCTGCGGGGGATGAGACTTCGTTTGCACGGTACGTCTACGGCAACGCCGAGACTGTAGACGCCTACAACTGGGCTGGGGCCGGGCGCCTGACAAAGCGCCGCGTCCAGTTCCCCATCGAGATAACCACGGTCGATAAGCAACGTGTGACGTTCCGGCAACCGCTGCGGGTCGACGTGCGCGACGAGTGGGATGTTCGCATCGAAGCGCTCGGACCTGCTGTCAGCGAGTTCGGGATCGAGGGCTTGCGCATCGAGGCACGCGCGCCAGCGAGCGCCCCCGGTCATAACCAAAACCTCGGCTTTAATGGTATCTATATCAATCGCGCCTACCACGGATGGGTGAAGGACGTGGTGATCGCAAATGCTGAAAATGGTTTGATCACCGCCGCAGCCAAAACGGTCACGGTAAGAAACCTCGAGCTGACGGGATCCGCGCCACAACATCACTCGATGGCGGCTCGGACTACGACCACAGATTGTCTGTTCGAGAGCTTCCGGATCGATGGCCCGAGCAACGTTTGGCATGGGATCAACACGGAAGACTTCAGCGCGGGTAACGTGTGGAGTAAGGGTTTCCAGGCCCGGGGCACCTTCGATAGCCATCGGGCGCTGTCCTTTGATTTCATTCGCACAGAGATGACGACCGCCAACGACGCTGCTGGTGCAACGGGTCCAGCCAACCCCGGTGGCGCAGGCGATGCCGGGCCGTTCGCGGGTCGCCGTGTGGTCCACTGGAACATCGACATTACCGGTAAGCATCGCCCCGCTGGCCAGCAGGGTGTTTGGATTTTGCACCCCACCCAATTTCCTGACGGTGCGCAGGTGGGTATTCGCGGCGCGCCTGTCATGCCTACTGACCCAAGCGATCCTGCTTGGAGCGATTTCGGTGTTCCCCCGGGCGGGGCCCGCGGTTCGATCGTCGCGGGCGTTGGCGAAACTCCCGCCCAGACCAATCTTTACGAAGCACAGCTGGCCCTACGCCTCGGGGCGGCGCCAGTCGGTGGTGGGGATGATGCCGGCGGCGATGACGGGCCCGCAGCTGAACCGAGCGATCCGGACGGCTCCGCGGCCCCCCCGAGCGATCCGGAGAAATCCGATGGGTCGGCAGGGGGGGCTGAGCCTGACGGTTCCGGCTCCGACGCGGGTGGCGGTGGCGACAAGGTGGGTAAGAGCGGTGGTTGCGCCGTCCGCGCCGTCCAAGGTGGAGAGCCGCAGGATGCACTCCTCTTCTTTCTTGTATCGTTTTTTGCGGCCAGCCTGCGTCGCGTGCGTACGTGGGGCCGCTCGCGCCGGGATCGGTAAGCTAGTCCATCTTGAAGCACGCCAGCGTCCTAGCGCCCAGCGGACGATGCCTCCACGACGTCCTCCGCTGGCAAGCTTGGCAACGAAGCGAGCATGCCTACACACCGGCGACACGTTTCGTCCGCGTTGACGTAGTGGTTGGCTCGGATTACCACCCCAACCGATTCCGACCCCGCTGCGACGCGTGCCGGCGTGGAAGTGAAGGGACGGTCCATGCCAGATGTGTGGCAAAAAGGCGCAAGCCCGGAACCAGCTGTTCTGCTCGTCGATGACCATCCCGCGAATCTGCTCGCGTATGAAGCTGTTTTGGGCGGGCTCCCCTGCCGGTTGCTGACGGCCGATTCCGGGGCAGCGGCGCTTGCGCTCGCGGAAACAAACGAGTTTGCAGTGGTGCTGATGGACGTGCAGATGCCCCACATGGACGGCCTTGAGACCACGCGACGCTTGCGTTCCAGCCCGCGTGGCCGCAGCACGCCTGTGATCCTGCTAACAGCGGGCGAGTTTTCCGATCAGCACGGGCCGAGCGGTTACTCGCATGGCGCAGTGGATTACCTGCACAAGCCGTTTTCTCCGGACGTGCTGCGCTACAAAGTTTCCGTCTTCATCGACCTCTACCTCGCCAAAGAAGAGGTCAAGCGCCAGGGCCAGCTGCTGCAGCGTCGGGAACGGGCGCGGGCCGATGAGAAAGAAGCGCTTCTGCAGCTGGTGATTGAACAGAGTGGGGATGGCATCATCGTCGCCGACGAAACCGGTACGCTGCGCATCTTTAACCCTGCAGCAGAGCGGCAGCACGGCGCCTCCAAGCAAGAAATCTCGGCGCCTGATTGGACCGCCACGTACGGCCTTTACGACCTCGAGGGCGCGCCGCTTGCCCTGGAGGATACGCCGTTGTTCAAGGCCGTGCAGGGTGTCACATCGGTCAACGTGTCGTGGCAGGTAAGGCGACCGGACGGTGAGCTGCGTGTCTTACTCGGCACCGCCACGCCCTTGCGCCGACCTGACGGTTCGGCGGCAGGTGGCGTGCTGATCACGCGGGACATCACGGAGCAGCTGGCACGTGAGCGCGAGCGCGCGCGCAGCGAAGAAGAGATCAGGACCCTGAACGCACAACTTGAAAGACGCGTGAAGGAACGCACGGCGGCACTTGAGGAAGCCAACGAGGAGCTCGAAAGTTTCAGCTACTCTGTCAGCCATGACTTGCGGGCGCCCTTGCGTCACATCACGGGCTTTGCGCAGCTCCTTGAGAAACGAGCCGGCGCCTCACTCGATGAGAAATCTCAGGGCTACGTGCGCACCATCTCGGAGGCGGCGCAGCGCGGTGGTCAGCTGGTGGACGACCTGCTGGCGTTCAGTCGCATGGGTAAGGCAGAGCTGCGCAAAACTCCGGTGTCGCTCAAGGAGGTGGTCGCTGACGTGCAGCGCGAGCTTGTAAGCGAAGCGGAGGGCAGATGCGTCACTTGGAACATAGGCGAGTTGCCCGACGTGCTGGCAGATTTCGCGATGCTGCGCGTTGCACTCAGAAACCTGATGGCGAATGCGCTCAAATACACGCGTCCCATGGCCGAGGCAGTGATCGAAGTCGGCGCCGGTGATGCCGGTGAAATGACGCACATTTGGGTGAAGGACAACGGCGTGGGCTTTGAGATGCAATATGTCGACAAGCTCTTTGGCATCTTCCAGCGCCTGCATACTGCGGAGCAGTTCGAAGGTGTGGGAATCGGCCTTGCCAACGTGCGCCGGGTGGTAAGCCGGCATGGTGGCACAACCTGGGCGGAAGGTGCCGTGGGCCAAGGGGCGACGTTTCACCTCACCCTTCCCAAGCTCCTTGTGGACAGCGAACAGTAAGCGAACTGCGCGCGAACTGAAGGCGAACTGAAAGCGGAGAAAAGCCGATGAAGAATGAGCTCAAGCGCGTGCTTCTGGTCGAAGATAGCCCCAATGACGCTGAGTTGACCCTAACCGCCTTGGACGAGAGTGGCCTCGCCAACGAGGTGTGCTGGGTCAAGGACGGACAGGAAGCATTAGACTACTTATATCGAAAAGGTGCCTTTGCAGACCGCTCCGATGGAAATCCAGCGGTCGTGCTCCTAGACCTCAAGTTACCCAAGGTGGACGGCTTAGAGGTACTCGAACGTGTCAAGAAGGACCCGGCGCTGCGTTCGGTGCCCGTGGTCATGCTCACCTCCAGTGGTCAGGAAGTAGACGTGGCGAAGAGTTACGGTCTCGGCGTAAATGCCTACGTCGTGAAGCCCGTGGGCTTTCCAGACTTCGTCCGTGCATTGCGCGATTTGGGCCTGTTCTGGGCGGTGGTCAACCAACCGCCCCCTGGCTCCGCCCCACCTAAGACCCAGGGTTGATCGCGCCATGCACGCCAACGCCACGCCAGTCGATACTGAAGCCATGTCGATCGCGGTGCTGTTGCTCGAGGACAGCGCGCTCGATTCGGAGCTGATTGAAGCGCAGCTGTCGGAGCTTCAGCAGCCTGCCAAGGTGACCAGAGTGCATGGCAAGGCCGACTTCTTGCTCGCACTCAAACAGGGTGGCTATGGGGTGATTCTTTCGGATTATAACATCCCAGGTTTTGACGGCCTATCGGCACTCGCTGCGGCACGTGACAGTGCCCCTGACGTTCCCTTTCTGTTTGTGACAGGTGCCCTAGGCGAGGAGCGCGCGATCGAGCTGCTCAAGCGGGGCGCCACCGACTACGTGCTCAAACATCGCCTGGAAAGGCTCGTGCCTAGCGTCGAAAGGGCGCTGCGCGAGGCGCAGGCACTTACCGAGCGCAAGTCTGCAGAGGAACGACTGCTCGAGCGCGAACGCTCGTTGTCCACGCTGATGAGTAACCTGCCTGGCATGGTGTTTCGTCGCTGGCCCGAGCCGCCGTGGGGCTTTGAGTTTGCTAGCGAAGGCTGCTTTGCACTGACGGGTTTTCAGCCCGCCGACTTTTACGCAAGCAAGGTGACATGGGCCTCGATCATCCACGCGGAGGATGTGCCGCACTTCGTTGCGGCGACACAGCTTGCATTTGACGCGCGTGAGCCGCTGGCGATGACCTATCGCATTCATACCAAAGACGGGGAGCAACGGTGGGTCTTAGACCGGTCGGTGGCAAGCTATCGCGCAGACGGTGGTATCGCGGCGATCGAGGGCTTCGTCACGGACGTCACGGCGCAGAAGCATGCGGAGCAGGAAGTAAAGCGGCGCGCTGAATTCGAGCAGCAACTGATCGGCATTGTCAGCCACGATCTGCGCAACCCTTTGAACAACATTACCCTCGGCGCTGCCATGCTGTTGAAGCAGGAAGGCCTTGACGAGGCGAGCACGACCTTAGCCCGACGAGTATCGCGTAACGCCGAGCGTGCCGCAAATATGATTCGGGATCTGCTCGACTTCACGCAGGCACGTTTTAGTGGCGGTATACCGATCGCACTAAAGTCGGTTAATCTGCATCTGCACGCCGCCAGCATATTAGGCGAAGTAGAAAACGAGCACCCCACGCGCAAGCTAAGGCTTCACCACGAGGGCGATGCATGTGGTGAGTGGGATCCGGATCGCATCGCTCAGGTTTTGGTCAACCTTACGGGGAACGCCCTAGCGTATTCACCCCCAGACAGCGTGGTCACTGTCAGCGTCCGCGGCGAGCCTGAGGAGGTGGTGCTTGAAGTGCATAACCACGGAAATCCGATTCCCGAGGCGCTGATCGCACGCTTATTTCATCCTTATGCGCGCGGAAACGGACAAGTGCCATTTCAGGCTCGCAGCATCGGCCTAGGCTTATTCATCGTAAACAGTATCGTACGAGCCCATCAGGGTCGCATCAGTGTCAGGTCCACGGCCGAGCAGGGGACCACCTTCACCGTAAGGTTGCCCCGGGCCATGGCGACGAGCTCGGCTCCCGATCCGTAACAGCGTCTACTAACAGCTGTTTGCCGGCTTACAGCTGTTTGCCGGCCTTCACGGTAGGCGTGCAGCTTCGACGGCCCGGGCGGCGACAATCTCTAGCAGAATGTCCGCGAGGCGATTGAAATCGATCGGTTTTACCAGGTGCTCGTCAAAGCCTGCGTTCTTCGTCTTGCGGCGATCCGTGTCCTGCCCGTAGCCCGTGACCGCGACGAAGCGCGCACTCCTCATGCCTGGCAACTCTTGAAGCTTCGCTGCGAGCTCATAACCGTCCATGATCGGCAGACCGATGTCGAGCAGCGCCGCATCGAAGGTATGCTGTGTCGCGATGCGCAATGCGGCGGGACCATCGTGGGCGAGCGATACTTCGCAACCCTGCACATCGAGTGCGGCCGCTAGCATCTCTGCGCCATCCACGTTGTCGTCGACGACTAGGATCCGCAGTGCGGGGCCGACTGAACCCAGTTTGGCTGAATCGGCAGGCTGCGAGAGCGAGGCCTCTCCTTTAGGCGCGCGGGGAAGGTGCACCACGAACTCGCTTCCCTGGTTTGGTCCCTCGCTATGGGCCGATACGCGCCCGCCGTGTGCGTCGACGAGACCACGCACGATCGACAGCCCAAGCCCAAGCCCACCCCGGGCGCGATCGATCGATTGTTGCCTCTGCACGAAGAGGCTGAAGATATGGGCCAGTACCTCGGGCTCCATTCCGATGCCATCGTCACGCACGCGCACCACGACGTCGTCCCCTTCGGTAGCCGCCGAGACCCCAATCTGTCCCCCGTCGGGGGTGTACTTGGCCGCGTTCGTTAGCAGGTTGGAGAAGACCTGTACGAGGCGCGCGGCATCACCGTTTAGCGTGAGTGGGTCGCGCGGGACCTCCCACTCGACGACATGACCGCGTTGCTCCAAGAGCGGGCTTGCAACCTCGATCGCTTGCGCGATCACGTCCGCCACGTCCACCCTACCCTGCTTTAGCTCGACCTTACCGCGGGCAATGCGGGACACGTCGAGCAGATCATCGACCAGCCGGGAGACATGGGCCACCTGTCTCTCGATCACCGTGCGTTCCCGTTCGAAGGCGCGCTCGCCGCTCATCTTCATGAGCAAAAGCGCAGTGACGATCGGCGCGAGCGGATTACGCAGCTCGTGGCCGAGCATGGCTAAAAACTCGTCCTTGGCGCGGTTTGCCGCCTCGGCCGCCTCGAGCAGTCCCGCGCGCTCACTTTCCACGCGTGCCCGTTCGATCGACTCCCAGCAGCGACTGGCGACTTGCTGCAAAAGCTCGACCTCAAGCTTTGTCCAACTGCGCGCCAGTTGCATGTGCACCGCCATCGCAGCCACAAAGCGCCCGCCCTTGGAGATAGGCACGCAGATGACAGCTCGGATCGCGGTAAGGCGATAGGCCTTTCTATCCTCGTCGTCGATCCGTGCGTCATCTTCGCTATCTGTGACGACGTATGGCTCGCCGGCGCGCATCAAGCGCAAACACTCAGCGCCGAACTGACGGAAGCGGTACGTGCCGACGATGCTCTCGACGCCGTTGGTATAGTTACCCGTAAGCGTAAAGGTGTCCTGGTCGTCTTCGACAAAGGCATAGGCGCAGCGGTTCACATCGAGATAGTGCCCAAGCACGCGTGCTGCGGTGTACGTGATGTCCTCGGACACCACGAGCGGACGCAGCGCGTCGTCTATGCGCATGAGCACGCGATCGCGCGTAAGGTCCTGGACGACGCCGAACATGCCGAGGACCTCCCCGTCCGCGCCGTACTGAGCGCAGCCACTGGCGCTCACCCAGCGCTCACGGCCGCCGTTAGTCAGCCGGTATTCGACCGCGTAATCCTTATGGCCTGTTGTAGCTTCCTGCACCGCGAGACGAGTAGCTTCCCGGTCGTCGGGGTGCAGCAGCTCGCGTAGCGCAGCCCACGTCATGCACGCCTCGGGGGGGACCGCGAAAATCTCAGCGGCGCGTACTGAGAGCGTGACGAGGTCCGTTTTTGTATCCCAGCTCCAGTCGCCGAGCCGCGCGGCCCCGAGCGCAATCTTCAAGCGTTCGGCATCCCAAGCCGCGGAGCCGCGAAACGTAGCGTCTGGCTGCGATGTTGTAGGCGTGCTCAGCACCTAATATTGCTACCACAGTCCCCGCCCAGCGACGAGCGAGCAGCCTTGCACCTCACTGTGGCAATTCTGTGCCCTGCGCCTTACCCAGCGGGCGGTCCCGTGCCCACAGGCGAGTTATGCACTCGTCTGTACCGGAATGACTCATGGGCGCGACGCTGCAGCTCAGGGTGCGGGAGTGACGATGATGTTCGAGTCTAAGCTGACCGCAGCGATGCGTGCGAGCACACGGCCTTCGATGCGTGCGCCCGTACCCATGGTGATGGCCTGGTCAGCCATGACCGTTCCCTTGAATACCGAGGTCGTGCCCAGGGTAGCCGAGGTACCCACCTGCCAGAATATGTTGGCCGCTTTGGCGCCGCCGATCAGGATTACCTGACGTCCAGGTGTGACCGTCAGCGTGGAGGCCATCTGGAAGATGAAGACGGCATTGCCATCGCCCTGCGCGTCGAGAGTAAGCTCACCCGACGAGATCTCGAGGGACGAGGTGGACTTATATAACCCCGGCGCCAAGGTTTTTCCGCCCAGGTTGCCAGCGGTCGTGATGGGGCAGAGGGTGCGACCCTTCGCGTCGTTGTAGGCCGTGGTCAGGTCGAAGATGCCAAGGGCGGCGGCGGGAGTGCCCGCTTCCTTGTTACCCACTAAGGTTCCCGGCGGAAAGCCGGTCAAGGCCGTTCCGGGACTGACGCCCAGATTGCCCGTCACCGAGGTGGGTCCGGTACTGGTCACGGTAGAACCCGCCAGCACGACGAAGTTACCCGCCGCACCTAGCACTACCTTCGATTGACCACAGGCCGAGGTGGTGAAGGTCCACGATTCGTCGAGCGGGAGCGGATTACCGGCCAGATCTTCAGCGCCGGTGGTGATCGTCGCCTCGTAGCTGGTGTTCAAGGCCAGCGGGGTATTGGGTGTGAACGTGGCCTTTTTGTTGAGCACGTCGTAGCTCACGCTCCCTAGGACCGGAAGCAATCCCTGTCGCAAGGTAAAGGTTAGCTGCGTGATGGAGGTTGGCTCCATCGGCTCGCTGAAGGTCGCCGTCGGCCTTGCGCTCACCGAGACGTTAATCGCGGTGAGAGCGGGGGGTACAGGGGCGGGGCTAATCGCGATGACCGTCGGCGCCGTCGTGTCCAGGCTGACGCCGGTGGTGAAGTCCCAGGTGTAGTCGGCTGCCAGCGCGTTGCCAGCAGCATCCGTGACGCCCGTGCTGACCGTGGCCGTGTAGACCTCGCCTGGGTCGAGCGCAACGTTCGGCTTGAAGACGGCGGTCTCTCCGACGGGGCTGACCGTGCCCAGTACAGACGTACCCGCCTTCGACAAGGTAAAGTTCGTAGCGTTTAGGGTGGCTGTCGCCATCGGCTCGCTGAAGGTGGCGATGACACGGCTATTGACCGGCACATCGAGCGCGTCCCTGTCAGGGATCGTGGAGGTGACCGTGGGTGCGGAGCTATCAGGCGTGGTGCCCGTCGTAAACTCCCAGCTGTAGGCGACCGCCAAGGGTGTCCCTGCGACGTCCGTGACACCTCTGGTCACCGTCGCCGTGTAGGTCGTGTTCGGGTCGAGATCACTCGTCGGATCAAAGGTTAGTGTCGTTGCGGTGTTGCTAGTTGTGCCGGAGACCTGGGTAGCACCATCCATCACAGTAAGGTTTGCTGCGATAAGCGTTGCCTGATCCATCGGCTCGCTGAACGTGACGACGACGTTTACATCACGCAGCACGTTGACGGCGTTGCTGTCTGGACTGACGTCCACGACTGTCGGCGTCATACCGGTGGTGAACTGCCAAGTATGAAGCGCGACCAGCCCATTGCCGGCAAGGTCGGTCGCCTGAACGCTAATCGTGGCCGTGTAAACCGTATTCTCCTCGAGGGCGCTCGTGGGCGTAAAGACGGCTGTGGTTCCGAGGGCGGTTACCATGCCTGCAACCGCCGACGCACCCTGGGTCAACGTGAAGCTCGTCTCCAGGTCGGTGGGATCCATCGCCTCGCTAAAGGTCGCACTGATCGGATCGTTGATCGGCGCGTCCAGCCCGTTCGGAGCGGGAAGCGTCGAGACGACGCTCGGCGCGACCGTGTCGGCCGTTCCAGTGGTGAACTGCCAGGTATAGATGGCCGCGAGCGCGTTGCCCGCGACGTCCGTCGCTGCCGTGGTGATAGCAGCGGTGTAGACCGTGTTGGTCGCGAGGTTTTGCAACGGGGCAAAGACTGCGGTCATCCCGTCGCTACTTACCGTGCCGGAGATCGGGATCATACCGCGATGCACGGTAAAGCTGGTTGTGTTCAGAGTCAGAGGATCCATCGCCTCGCTGAACGTCGCAAGCACCGCGCCGTTGACCGGAGCGTCGGGCGCGTCCCGGGCTGGGATGGTGGAGACGACCGTCGGCGCCGTGCCGTCGGGGCCCGTTCCGGTGGTAAACAGCCAGGTGTAAGCTGCGGCAAGCGCATTACCGGAAAGGTCCTTGGCGCCGGTGCTGATCGTTGCCGCGTAAATGGTGCCCTCCGTCAGGTCGCTTGCGGGCTCGAAACGCGCGGTCGTTCCTGTGTAGGTTATCGCTCCGGGAACGGCCGTGGTTCCGTGCCTGACGCTGAAGGTCAGGGCGTTCAGCGTGTTTGCGTCCATCTCTTCGCTAAAACGCGCGGTGATGACCCCGTTCAGGGCGACGTCCAACGCATCGCTCGCCGGGACGGTCGCGGTGACGAACGGTGCCTTAGAATCAGGAAGGTCAGTACCTCCCGCATCCGTAGGCGCGTCTCCCGCATCCGGCCGCGCGCCGTTGCTTCCGCCATCGGAGGCGGAGGCATCCATCTTGCCGTCATCTGGAAACTCCACCAGCTGCTGTCCGCACGCGGGCAGCAACAGGAGTAAGCACAGGAGCTGAGTTGCGAAGATCTTCATGTTATTTGCTCCCGCCGTCGACGATGACAAAGCTGACCATACGGTTGTTCTCGCGGCCCTCCGCAGTGCTATTGGTGTCGCTCGGTTCCGTGTCGCCAAAGCCCTTGGGCATCAGGCGATCCTTCTCGACCCCGTGAGCGACCAGGTAATCGGTGACGGCCTGAGCTCGCTCCTCCGAGAGTGTCTGGTTGTGCTCCTTGCTGCCTTCAGAAGACGTATGCCCCTCCACGCGCACGCGCATGCTCTTGTTTTCCTTGAGCACCTGCGCAAGCTCGTCGAGCACGGGGAACGAGACCTTCTGGATGACAGCCTTGTTCTTGTCGAAGTAGAGCTTCTCTTTGAGCTCCAACTTCTCCTTCGTCACGACAACCTTCTTATAGGCAGGGCATCCCCAACTATCCATCGGGCCTGCGACCTCCGGACAGTGGTCGACCTTATCCGGAATACCGTCGGCGTCGCGATCGGCGCAGACTTCCTTTTCGACGATGCGAACCTCAGCGGGCGGTGCGGCGGGCGGTGCGGCGGGCGGCGGCGCAACGGCTGCTGCGACCGGCTGACGTGCGCGCCGGATGCCGGCGCCGACTTCCAAGCTCAGGCCCACGCTCAAAATCTTCGCGTCGTTATTGTCAAAGCCCGCGCGGGTGCCCTGAATGATGTGCTGATAGCGCACGAAGGGGCCTGCCCAAAATGCACGCGCCCGGCCGATTGGCAGCGCCAAACCGGCGGCTATTGCAAGCCCTGCGCGGTTGAGCTTGCCAGTTCGCACGTAGGTTGCGTCGACATCCGCCCATGGCGAGATCGCTCGGGCGCCCTCGGGCGCGACACTGTGTGACCTCTTTAGGCGTAAGCTTCCACCAAACATCCAAGCTGTTCCGGACTCACGGCTATCTACCTCGCTCGGAAGTGACATGAACGTGACGCTCGGACCGAGGTCTAGCTGCTCGCTCAGTGCCCAGAGCGCCTTGACCGTCTGGCCTCCGCCGAGCTCGAAGCGCTGGGACTGCGGCCTACTGAGCGGTATCGCTAGTCCCGGCTCTATCTTCAGGGCGAAGTCGCCCGCCCGTCCGGGTAGCGGACTACCCGCCGCTGTCTCGGACTCTTGTGCGTGTCCGTGGACCAACGGACAACTTAGGAACAGCACTCCGAGCACCGTGATCATCGCTCTCGATGGGCGATTACGGGAATAACTTAGCTTCATACGGTTTCCGACCTCTGAGGTGGCGGTGCTCCGGCTCAACACTCGCACGCTAAACCTACGCCTAGACGCACGCGTCATGTTGTGGCGTCTTAGCGGCTCACGTGAAAAACGGCGGGCAGCATGCGCAAGGGTTTGAGCACTGAGCGGGAGTACTTGACTTACCAAGTAAAACATCAGCGGGAGACATGCCACTCAGATCGCACTGCGGCTCGCGAGCTAAGCTTAGTGAGAACGGCATAATCTTAGATCGCCTCGCCCTTTCGGCGGCGCGTGGACGCAACGGATAGGTCTCCCAGGCCTTCGGAGCTAGGCTGGGTTGGTGCTGCCAAATCTGCCCAGCCATAGTCAAATCGCGGTCACCCTTCGCTCAGGGCTCCAAACATTTGCAGCCACGCGAGCGAGCTGAAACCAGCGGGCACTTCGTCGAGCAGTACCCCGTGTTTGGCCGCGGTGTAGGCCAGCGCAAACAAAGCAACGTCGTACAGACCGTGGGCGAGCGCAGGCACCCACACATTCTTATGCCGCTCATACAGGATACCGAACACTAGGCTTGGTAATAATAGAATGCCTACCGTGATCAGCCGACCGAACCAGGACCCATCCAGGGCGAACACGTGAACCCCCGCAAAAATCAGGCTCGCCAACGCAACCGCAACCGGCGCTGAAAAGGTGTCGCGCAGCCGGGTTTGGATGATGCCCCGGAACAGCAGCTCTTCGCCGGGGCCAATCAGCAGCATCGAGACCGGCATCATCAGCAGAAACACCAGAGGTTGCTCATTACCGAAGATCAACACCCTGTTGTCAGCGGGATTGACACCGAGCACGGCCGCCACGGCGCCGCCAACGAGCGAGCCACACAGGGCCAACGCACAGCCGGAGAATGCCGCTCGCACCTGTGCGTCGTTCGGTCTGTGCGTACCGACGCGCTCGGCGAATTGCTGGGGGGTCAGACGCCTGAGCTGCGCGAGTGCCACCCCACCGAATGCAAGTCCCTGGGTGAGCACGGATCCGAGCAGGATGCGACCGATAGGTCCGACTTCAGTGCCGAGCAGAAACAGCGCGGCTAAGACGCCCGCCGGCAGCAGCGCCCCTAGCGCCATGGCTGCAAACGTAGTCATCAACACGCTGAGTAGCGCGCGAAACGCAGCTGCGGGCAGACCTGTGGCCCGCGGATATCGCCAGATTCTTCGCTCTTGCTCCATGGACTATCGGGCCGAAATGACTGACTCCTAACTTAGGCCCTTCCGTAAGGTCCGAAACTCGCGCAACAGTTACAGCGCGCGGAGTCGCTTTACGTCCGCAGTCGTGAACACGCCTTCGTCCTCGTAGAACTCGACCAGCCCGGTCTCGAGATTGTGCGTGGCGCCGATCACGCCGATCTTCTGCTCTTCGACCAATTGCTCGAGGATAAAGCTTCGTTCGATCACCGCTTTCACCGAACGCTGCACGTTGATACGCGCGACCTTCTCGACGAACTCAGCATTCTTCGAGTTGCGCTGCTCCACATCCTGAACAGTGCGTTCCTGGTAAATCGCCGGTTGGATCTTCGCGAGCAGCTCCGTGAGATTACCCATCTCCACGCGGTCACAGGCCCCTTTGACCGCACCGCAGCTCGTGTGGCCGAGGACCACGAGCAGCTTGCTTCCGGCCACGCTGCAAGCGAACTCCATGCTGGCAAGGATGTCCGTGTTGACGACGTTGCCCGCGACACGGATGGAAAAGACGTCGCCCAAGCCCTGATCGAAGATGAGCTCCGCTGACGTGCGACTGTCGATGCACGACAAGATGGTGGCAAACGGCCACTGACCATCTCGTGTCTCGTTTGCCTGCTGCAGTAGATTGCGGTTCGCCTTGAGATTGTGGGCAAAGCGCAGGTTGCCCTCGCGCAAGTACTGCAGGGCGTGCTGTGGCCTGGTGCTGGACTGTGTTTCTCGAGTATGTGTCTTCATAAATTCCCATTAATATTGCGCGAATTGACACACCAAACAAGCGCCGTGCGTGAGACGAGAAGTTGGGCATGGAAACTCGTCGCTGTCACGGCTTCGCTGGCGTTGGGCCCGCCTGAAGCTGCTTCTTGCTCGCAACGCGACGCCAGCTCTCGTGCACCAGCCCCTCGAGCTCGCCCCTCTTCAGCTGCCCGCGCTCGATGGTCACCCAACCGTGCTGGCCGATGTACGGCGTGCGCGAGAATCGCGCATCCTCGAGCAGCGAAGGCTGCGCATCGCGGCCCAAGTTGACGGATACGGTGGCGCCCTTTGTCGCCTCTTCCATGCCAGCTATCACGAACGGCTTCTTGCCGACACGAAACGCCGGATGGTGAACCATCACGTATTCCTCGGCGCCAGGCAGCGCTTCGCTGATACGGCGCAACGCGCTCACCAGTTCCTGTATCGCTTTGCTTACGTCGACCTGCATGGGCGGCAGTGAAGCACGGGCGCGTGCCGTCCGTCGTCACATTCACGCCCGTGCTGTCTCCAAACTAAGAGACGGAGGACACGCCAGTGGCTTACACGCTAGGACGACAGGGGCGCGCAGGGGCGCTGATTCTGAGTATGTTGGCGCTCTCGCTGACCGGTTGTGAGGCGCGTGACTGCCAGGGAAAACAGGACGTGTACGATGACGACAGCGTCTTGCCGGCCAATGGCAATCGGGTACGCGGCGTGATGGCGCAGCTGACGACCCAACAATCCCTGGACGTCGTCTGGGGACCCTCCGAGCAGGATGTCGTGACGGATGATTCTCTGCTGGCTCCCTACGCAGGCGCCGACGTGCTGTTCGTCGCCGTGTCCCACGACGGCGAGCCCTTCACCAGCTCCTACTGGTGGTCCGAGAGCGACACCTGTCAGGCGGACCACAACCCGACGACAGCGGTCAGCATTCACGTCTGGACTGAAAGCGGTCTGCTCGACGAGACGTACGAGACCGAGCTGCGTGTGGACTGGGACGGCAACTTGATTGCAGAAGGGGCGCTGGATACGCTCAAGGGAGAGGCAAGGGAGCTCGAGCACCAGTTGGGAGAAGCGCGCAGCTCCGTGGAGCTCGATCTCTTCTACGACGCGCAAGGAACGCTGCGTGCCGCCTCGGCGCAGCTGGTCGTCAGCTCACGCGTCGCGAACGGCGACAGCGCCGAGTACCACACGCTTTTTGTCGGCGGGTGAGGTCTGAGAGGACCCGCGGACGAGTGGCTAGACGGCCTTTTCCTAGGGTTGCCGCCCATGACGCCTTCGCGCATTCTCTGCGGCGTGATGCGTCATCTCGCTTTTCCACTCGACCGTCTCCCGGAGCAGGCCGTGGAACGTGTGCTCAGCAACTCCTTTACGCGCTCGGTGGCACGCGGACCTTTGCGGGTCACGTTTGCTTCCGGGCGGGTGCGGGTCTTTGGTCCTCGCGCCAAAGAAGAGACCGCGATCCGCTTCACCGACCCTCAGGCCGAGCGGGCGGTCGCCCTTGACCCCGCGCTCAAGCTCGGAGAGATGTACATCGAGGGGCGGCTTACCGTCGAGCAAGGCTCGATCTACGACGTCCTGTCCCTCGTCAACCGTAAGGGTGCGACCTGGAGCGCGATCGCGCTGCACGTGCTGCGCCTTGCGTCTTCTTACGGTCGGCAGAGGCTATCGCTAGAAACATCGCAGCAGAACGTCGCGCACCACTACGATCTCGACGAGCGCTTGTTCCGCCTGTTTCTAGACAACGATATGCAGTACTCCTGCGCCTACTTTGAACATCCCGAACAGTCGCTCGAGGCCGCGCAGCTCGCAAAGAAGCGGCACCTCGCCGCCAAGCTACTGATCGAGCCAGGCCACAAGGTGCTCGACATCGGCTCGGGCTGGGGTGGTATGGCGCTGTACTTGGCCGAAGCCGCTTCTGCACAGGTGACCGGCATTACCCTGAGCGAAGAGCAGCTGCGCGTGGCAAGCAAGCGTGCTGCAGAGCGTGGTCTTACAGACCGCGTACGCTTCGAGTTGAGAGATTATCGCAAGGTGACCGAGAGTTACGACCGGATCGTGTCGGTCGGAATGTTCGAGCACGTAGGTTTCCAGAACTTCGACACCTTCTTTACGACGGCAGCGAGGCTGCTCAAGCCCAAGGGCATTTTCGTCCTGCATTCGATCGGTCGCACCAAACCAAGACGCGCAGGCTCGCCGTTTCTAGAGAAGTACATCTTTCCCGGCAGCTACATGCCCGCCCTGTCGGAGGTCTTACCGTTTGCGGAACGGGCGGGGCTGCTGATCAAAGATGTCGAAGTGCTGCCGATCCACTACGCCACCACCTTGCGCGAGTGGCGCAGGCGCTTTCTGTTGCGCAAGGAAGACGTGCTGGCCCTCTACGACCCGGCGTTCTTACGCATGTGGGAATTCTACCTGGCCGCGGCAGAGGTAGGCTTTCGCCGCGATCGCATGTTCGTGTTTCAGATCCAGCTTGCGCGACACCAGCACGCAGTCCCGTACACCCGAGACTACCTCGCGGAGCGCAAGGCCGCCCTGCGCCAGGCCGAAGCCAAGCTGGCTGCTTACGCGACCATCGACGACTGAGAAAATCGTGCGAGCGGATAGGAGCGCGTGTGAGATCTTCGGTTGTGGGATCTTCGGTGTCGGTCTACACAAGTTCACAAGCTTGGACTTTCTTTGAAAGCGCGGCCGAGTACTCTTGAGGCGAGAATGTGAACTTGTCTCGCAAAAACGACAAAGACGAGACGACGAGAATGTGAACTTGTGTAGACCGACGACGGTAGACCGAGCAGCTCGGCCCCAAGCGTCTCGTATTCCCGGACGCCCAGCGACGCAGGCTCGCACTCAAGGGCAAGGCGCTCAGCCGCGAGTTGCTCAACGAGCTGTGCTCCATCGTCACGCCCGAAACGCTCCTGCGCTGGTACCGCAACCTCATTGCGCGCAAGTACGACGGCTCTGCCAAACGCGGGGCAGGGCGGCCGCGAAAGGCGGCGGACCTCCGCGACTTCATTCTGCGCATGGCGTGCGAGAATCCCGGCTGGGGTTACACGCGCATCGTCGGGGCCGTGAAGAACCTGGGCTTCACCGTTGGCCGCATGACGGTGGCCCGAGTGCTTGCCGAGCACGGCATCGACCCCGCCCCCAACCGCTCCAAGGGCATGTCG
>JBBSJC010000023.1:0-30444 GCA_038257655.1 Polyangiales bacterium
CCCCAGTCAGCTTACGGTTGCTGCCCTGACTGATACGCCGCCCACACGCGAGGCCTGGGCGCTCTTTGTGACTGATCGCGGTCTGTACCTGCGACCGTCAGACGTACCTGGCGCGGCGGCTACGGACAGCGCGAGCAGCGGCCCGGCTGCTGGCCTGAGCGGCGGTAAGTTCAGTGACGCCCAGCTTGGTGAGCAGCTTCAGCGCTTACCTCAAGGCCCTGACCTCACTTTGTTCGTGACCGCAGAGCGCGACATCCCAGTGCGTCGCCTCGAGCAGGTGTTGCAACAACTCGCGGTATCGCAACCCGGTCCGATCACACTTGCAGTGGCGCTGTCCCCTGACACCGCGCTGCCCGCCCCGCGCTCAACCAGCGCGGCCGCGCGGCGTTGTCCTGATGGTTTGCCGGAGAGCGAGGAAGTCGAGGGCGATCTCCCGGTCGCAGCGCTCACCGAGGCGCTCGAGCCATTGCGTGCGCGTGCGGCGAGTTGTCTTGCCTACGCTGACGCGCGCGGTGCTGCAGGCGGGCGCCTGTTGCTTGGATTGCGGGTGAGCGCCGATGGCGGCGTGAGCTACGCGTGCATGGTCGCGGACGAAACAGAAGACGACGCGCTTGCTGCCTGTGTGCTCGCCGCTGCGCAGGATCTGCGCTTTCCAGCACCCGATCCTGCGGGAACCGTCGACGTGGAGCTTCCACTTCTGCTGCGACCGAACAGTCCACCTGCACAAGCAGCTGTGTGCGAGCCCACGCAACCTTCAAACTCGCGCTAGCCCGAATGCGCAGGCCTTCTGTTAGCGGAGACTACGACGTATAAGCGTGCGGTATGTCTAGCGCTTCTCTTACGCAGCCCGACCTCGCGCTCCCTCTTACGCTTCGGCCCTTTCGTCGTGCAGGCACCTGGCTTGGCATCGCGGCGCTGATGGTCGTGGTGTGCTTTTTGGACAGCACCTGGCTTGCGCAGCGCCTCAGCCATGGGCAGTGGGCTGCCAATGCGCTCATGCTCGCCTACTTCGTCTGGATGTACCGCGATGCACCCCCGAGACTTCAATCACTGATGAAGTACGGCGTGGTCGTGGCCACGGTGGGTGAGGTGTTCTTCTCGCTCGTGGTGGGCATGTACGAGTATCGGCTCGGCAACGTGCCGATCTACGTGCCGCCCGGTCACGCGATCTTGTATGGCGCCGTGTATTACTTCGTGCGCGAGCCGTTCATGCTGCGCCACCAGCGCACGATGATGACCGGCATGGCTCTGCTCGGCGTGGCATACGCAACTTACTGGCTCGTTGCGCACAACGATATGTATGGCGCCTTGTGCACCTTACTATTTCTGTACCTGCTCGTCCGCAACGCCGACTCGCGCTACTTCTTTCTCGCGATGTTCATCTTCGTCGCTTACCTGGAACAGGTAGGCACGCGCTTTGGCGCCTGGTACTGGCATGCAGACTTGCTCGATAAGTACAGCTGGCTGCCCAGTGGCAACCCGCCGAGCGGGATCAGCGTCTTCTACTTCGGGTTCGACGTCACTTGTCTGCTCGCCTACCTAACGCGCCGCAAGGATCTGAAACTCCGCTACAAACGCCTGAAGTCGCGCGCCGAGTCCCCTACTAGCGGCCCCGAGCCCGAGCTCATCGCCACCTGAGTGTGCATGAGTAGGGGCCAGGGCGCGGGCGCGGGGAGTTAAGCGTCAATCAGCGAGCGAAATGGTCTGCGGCGCGATCACTCGCTCGCGGCGGGTATAGAAGATATTACGGGTAAGGCCGCAGCTGATCGGGGACATGCTGCTTGTGGGCCGGTCCATGGCGCCGCCCCAGTGGACGGCACTTGGACATGGGTCCTTTACCTTGCCTGCGCCCCAGGCACGCACGAGCTGCTGGATACGCGCCCAGCGCGGCGCGTATGGGCCTTCGATAGGTCCCCAGGGCAGCGATCGTACCCATTCGGAGCGGCTGCTCTCATTGCGCAGCGACGCCGAGTACAGCTGGATGTAGCGTTGAAACGGTAAGGGGTCGCGATTCTGCTGATGAATTTTCCAGCGGCGTGCGAGCACGAACGCGATCGCGACATGGTCAGGCTCATGCCAGTCCGCTTCACCCACCATCGCTTGCGCAAGCGTAAGCTGGGTAGTTTCATCCCATTCTGTCTCGGGTAGAGGAGGTCGGTTTGCCAGGGCCGGAGCCGCCAAGAGTAAGACACTCAGGATCGTGATTAGTCGTTGCATGGTATTTTCCGCGTCGCGGCCGACGTACAACAGTCGACCTGTTACCACGCAGGCACGTATCATTGCAGAAACTGAAAACGTGCCGCGTGTTGGGGGCGCCAGGTGAACTAGGCGCAACCGAACACGACCGCAAGTAAAACAAGACCAAAAGCAATGAAATTGACCTGAATTTCAGCGAGAGTGCAGCGCACTTTCCTGAATTCCAGCATTTCTAGCTTTAAGCAGACACTCAGATCGTGTCAGAAAGTCTCAGATCCGAATTTGCCTCAGCGACCGAGCTTCGCTTTGACAAGCTTGTTCAGATCCGCGTGCGCTTTGCGGAAGTCGTACCAACCGCGCACCATACTATCGAGCTCGGACTCCGCTGCATCGCGAACGTAAGGTCCTTCGAGGGCTTGCAAGTGTGCGGAATAGGCGCTCACGCCCACTTCGATCTTAGCGACGGCATCGGCCATGGCCTTGAGCAGGGGCGTAGCTTCGTCGGGCGGCAACAATGCGCGCAAACGAGTGGACAGCTCACGCAAAGGAGGCGAGCACTTGTTCTGCAAGTGCCCTGCGTAACGTGCGCCTGCTGATCCGCGACTGTGCAGCTCTTCGATCAAGTCGCTGTTGTTTTTGAGATTGCCCGGGTCGGTCCTGGGCAGCGCACACGTCCAGAATTGATCGAAGCCGCCAGCTCGCAAGCCATTCACTTGCTTGCCAAGCTCGGCGTAGGGATTGGGCTGGTCTTGGATCAAGTAGAACGCGAAGGCTGCGAACGCGGCGACCACGATGCCGATCATTGCTGCGAGCAGACGCCCCTTACCTTTGTTGAATGCCTTGGCGTCTTCAAGGGCAGACGCTGCTTCTCCGAGTCCTGCGCTACCAAAATTAGGTGTGTCGCTCATATGAGGGGCTCTACTTCCCGAGTTTGAGCTCTAACTTCTCGCTAGAGCCTCGCAGGCGGAGTTTCGGCGGCTCGTCCGAAAGAATCAAGGGGTCAGCACCGGGCGGTGCGCCGAGCTTGAGGCCCGCTCCGACCGCTGGTGAACCGAGCGCATCAAGCTTGCTGTCGTCTGTCTGCTCGCCCGTGTCTGCAGCGCCAACGTCGGATAGGTCATCTGTAGTGGGATCAGCGTCCACCTCATCGAGCGCCGTGGGGCCAAGCACCGCCCCGATCAGCTCCTTGACCTCCTGTTTACGATACTCAGGAGCGCTCGCGAGCATGGTGCGCGCCTGCTCGCGCATCTCGTCGTATTTGCCCGCTTGGCGCAGCAGCACTGCAAAACGAAGACGCCCATCAAAGGATGGACGCTTGGCGAGCGCCGCCTGACCACGCGCCAGCGCGGATTCTCGATCGCCCTTACGCATGTAATATTCCGCAAATCCCCACTGGATAAGCGACAGGTCTGGCGCCAACGCCTCTGCTTGCCGCAGCTCAGTAAGACCTGAATCGAGGTCGCCCTGCATCATCTGTACGGCGCCTAAGGTGGCGCGTGCGCCCGCGAAGTTGGGTGCCCTCTCGAGCGCGGAGCTCAGCGCTTTGCCCGCTGCGTCGGCGTCACCAGACAACATGCGGGCGCTTGCCAAATTGTGTAGCCGTGCCGGATCGCTGCGCAGCTGCACCGCCGCAGAGAGCTCCTGCAAGCCTTGTTCGAGCATCTTGGCGCTCAACACGATGATGCCGCGGGCCGTGCGCACACTGGGCAGGCGCGAGGCGAGCCGCAAAGCGTGGGACGAGCTCTCGAGCGCAAGCTTCGGGTCTGCACGGTAAGCGACCTCGTGGACGCCGCGGATTGCCAGCGCGGCACCGACCGCGGTGACATCGTCAATCATGTTGACGTTCGTCTCAGCCGGCAAAGCGCGGCCACCGTAAGGGTCGTATAAGGTTGCCTTCTGCACATTAGCTTCATCTGCCGAGACCGAAACGACGAAGTATCCGAAGTAACCGGACGGATCGAGCGGCGCACGCTCGTTCGACAGGTCACTAAGCTCCGCCAGCATCGCCGTCACACCCAAGCTGCGTAACGCCGACACTTCCAGTGCTGCTAGCTCGAGCGGATACAGCTCGTGACGTGCCCCGTCCTTGACGAGAGCCTGCAGCACGCCGTCTGCGGTCATGATCGTGGTGGGCCTTGGTTCCGCCAGCGACCACGGTACGAAGGCCTGCACGTCGGCGCGTGCGCGCAGGGCTTTGGTGATCGCTGCGGCCTGCGCCTGAGGTCCGCTCGCGTCGCCCGCAACCCGCTTGGCAAACGCCTCGATGGCGGGCGTGGCTACAAGTAAGGCTTCAAGCCCGCCGGCGCTCACTTGCTCGCGCTTCAACACTTGCGTGAGCTCCTCGGCGGACAAGGGACGCATGGGCACGGGGCCCTCGATCACGGATCGGCGATTGACGAGCCAAAGGACCGAGCCCGCGATCAACAGGCCGATCAGGGTCAGCACGACCCCCAGCTTGAATTTCGAGTGAATCGCGGCTTTCTTCGCCGACTCGCGCACGGGCTCTACCCCGGTGGCGCGCATGCAGCTCGGACAGCGGCGCGGGGCTTCGTCGCCCTCGATTTCCCAACGATGATCACAATGAACGCATAAATAACGCATGGCGGGTGAGGCTTACCATGCTTGGCGCCGAGAGGGCGCGGCGAGGGGTTGTGGCGTATCAGCGAGCGCGTCGCCGGGGCGTCAGCATCCAAAAAAACCGTCGCCCATGCCGTGACGAGCACGGGTGAGAACACCGCGAGCGCATGGCCACGCACACAAGCGACTGATACAACACGCCCCGATGACTGGTTGGATTCGCAGCGGCGTGCTCGCTTGTTTGGTGCTCATTCCGGCGCTTGTGTCGGCGCTCAGCGCAACGGCGCAGGCGCAGAGCGATTGGGCGGTCGTCCCCTACGGTTTCGGAAAGATCCAGCAGGCGGAGCGCGCGGCCGAGTCTGTCGTACGCGCCCTCGTCGATCGTCAAGTATCTGTACTGTCTCTCCATGAGACGCGCGATCGCCTGGTGTCTCGCTCGCGAAAGCCGAACGAAACCACCGCCGAAGATCGTGCCCGCGTGCGCGAGGCGACAGGACGCGCCATCGAGCACGCGGCCTACGGTCGCAAGAACGAAGCACGAAACGAAGCGCGCGCCGTGATCAGCATTGCCGAGCGCAGCATGGAAACTCTGAATCGCGATTCTGGCAGCGCGCGCCTAGTGCTCGATGCGTGTTTGACGCTGGTGCGCGTCGATCTGCAGGCAAGGGATCGCAGAAGCGCCCTCGAGCAGGCCAAACGCTGCAGACGGCTGGTACCCGACTTACTACCGAGAGAGACCACTCACCCCGCCGAAGTGATAGGGGCCCTAGCCGAAGCCGACAATCAGTTGCGCAGATCGGGCGCCGAGCCCCTGACCGTGCAGGCAGCAGGCGAGAGTTGTCCGGTATTTATGAATGGCAGGCGCGTGGGAACTACCCCGTTTCGCACCGAGGGCTCCTCGCCCGGCGAGTGGCGCGTGCAGGTGGAATGCGGCGCTGAGATCTCGCGCGTGCACGCGATAACGCTAGGCAATAAGCCTGTAACCTTGAGCGTGAACCCTGCGCGTGATCAACGCATCGACGATCGCGATGTGCTCGGCCTACGTTATGCAAACGAGGCCGACGAGCGCCTGAACCTCGCCGACGACGCCCGCGCGCTATCGGAAGAGCTCAATGTCGGTCAGCTCGTATTAGTGCGCGCACGGGGCGCCGGTGATGCGCTGCTCGTCAGGTGGGATCGCAAGCGCGACCGCGTGGTCGCCACCGCCAGCCTGTTGCTCGACGACCGCGGCATCGAGTCGCTGTTGCGCGAAGAGCAAGCAGAGCGCGTACCGGCGGCGTTTCTCAAGACGGCCGAGCCCGACGTCAAGCGTAAGCCTGCGGGTGCCGCACCAGCAACCGCTGCCGCTGCCATACCGGATCCGGAAACCAACGCCCGGCCCGCGGCTGCGCAAGCCCCTCACACCCTCCCCGCCGTCACCCAGGCCGCAGGTACCGAAGACACCAACACGGATGCCGAGCCGCGCGACTCCTCTCGCAAACGGCCAGGACTGCTGATTGGCGGCGGCATCCTCGCGGGCGTCGGCGTTGCAACCCTCGCCGCTGGTTATGGCCTGCAGGTGCGCGCGCAGAACCTACAGGTCAAGGCCGAAGGCTTCGAGTTCGGGGATCCCGCCCAGGCCGCCGCCCAGAGCGATTTTGAGAGCGCGAAGAACCTCCCGTACCTAGGCATCGCAGGCAGCGCAATGGCCGCTGCAGCCGTCCCGATATTACTACCCAACCACGCACCCAAGTCGGCGCTGGGATGGGCGCTAGGGGCCCTAGCGGGCGTTGTGGGCGTGGGTTTGATCGCCTATGGGGCGACGGAGTTAAGCGATGCAACGCCGCTAGCTGCGCTGTTGATGAGTAGCGGGGTGCCGTTGATCGAGATTCCGATCACGCAACTGGTGCGGATCGGGCGGTAGGTGGCGGGGCGCGCACGTTGGGTGTGAAGCGCTGGACATCGGAACCGCGAGTCCCCCTCCAGGACCGCAGGGACGAAAGGCGCTCTGTTTTCGATATCAACAGACCACCTCGGCAGTCGTATCAACCACGCGACGCCCAACGTCACCATCAAAGTGGGGCGAGGTCCCCTTAACAACCAGGAACATTGACACCCGCGGGCACCTGATCGCAGTTGGTAGAAAATACGTAGACAGCGCCGGACAAAGGGGCGGTATTGTCTCCTTGCGCGGCTACGTTGTTCACGCTGATTCCGTCCGCATTCGATGCCTCGCCTGGGGCTGCAACCACGATGGTGTCGTTGGATGCGGCGAGAGACATGCCAAAGTAGTCGTTTCCCTCGGCATTGGAAGCCTTGATATAGGCGTCTAGTTTCCAGCCATCTGAGTGCTCGACGAATGCGTACACCGCCCCAGTACCTCCTGCGCCTCCTACTGCCGGATCGCGGGCCGGGTTGATGCCCTTCCCCAGAAATAACTCATCGAACGCACTGACAACTAGAGTGCTTCCCGTGAACGCGATGCCGGTAAAGCCGAATTGGCGCGCATCGAATAGGGTCGCGGTATCCTCGGGCTTTGGCAGACCAAACGTCTTCCAAACACTCCAATCAGCTCCTTCTTTAGAGAAGAGATATACTTGCGGCTGACCGGTGCAGGCACTCAAGCAAAACCTTATGCTGCTGGCCGCGATCCGTCCTGAAGTCGCCGCGACGCTTGCTCCTAGACCGACACTGTTGGGAACTCTAAGTGTGCCGCTTAGGGTCCAACCAGTGGCCACTTGCTCATATATATAAACCGCACCGGGTGCGCCATCTACTTGAAGCTCGCCAATGTGGTCGCCGAACGAACCCACGATCACGCGTCCCTCATCGACTGCAATGTCCGCTCCAAATCGGTCCTCACGGTGAGGATTGGGCGAGACGATACGCTCCCCCTCACCCCAAGTTAGACCGTCGAACTCGAATACATATGCCGCGCCGGCTGCGCTCTGTGCGATTCCGGCTCGAAGTACCTCTTCGTTCATGGCGCCGACAACAATTTTACCTTCCCTCACCGCCACGCTCGATCCAAAGCGTTGTCCCGCGACGGGAGACCTAGGAACCAATCTATGGGCCCTGAGGTCGTCGGAAAGAGTGGAACGTCGGAAAGCATACGCGGCACCTGTGCCAGCGCTTTCGCCCGGGGCGCCGACGAGCAGCCACTCCTCATCGAGGCTCACAGTCGAGCCGAAAAGCGCGCCTTCCTTCTCATGCTCACTCGCGCTTATGACTTTCAGGTTTGGTGCCCAAGCGCCGCTTTCCCGGATGAATAGGTTGACGGTTCCCGCATTTTTTGGCCGCCCAACAGCCATCATATCGCCTTCGATGGCGACTACCCCTCCGAAATGAGACAGACCGACCTCCGAGACATCTCCTCCGAAATAGTCCTCCTCCGCAGAAGGATCCGACTTGACGTAGGCACGCTGTGCCAGCGACCGCCTTACTGTTACAACGTATGTGAGCTCAGTGCCGTCTTCGGCCACAACACCAATTCTAATATCCCGGGCTGAGTTCAGGGGCATTGCCCAGAGTGGACTTGACTCCCCTGATGCAAGTACCACTTCATCGATCGTCAACGTGACACCGTTAGGGGCGGCAGCTCGAGGAGTAATCCGCACCTCCGGAATAGCAAGCCCTAGATCGACGCTGTACGCGTGGACGTTAGGCGAGAAGGCTGGATACAGGGTCCCAGCCGAAACAGTAAGGCTCACTAGCGTCGCGTTCGTATTCGTTTCGCACGCATCACCAACAAACCCTGGCTCGCACTTGCACTCGCGTCCGCTCGACTTGCGCGTGCACTCACCATGCATGCATGGATCGATGACGCAGGCATCGATCGCGCAGACCTTGCCGGAGAAGCCGACCTTGCAGGCGCACTCAAAGCCCGTGTCGGTCTCGCTGCACACGCCGGCGTTTTGACAGGGCTCGAACTCGCAGGGGTGACACTTAGGTGGAATGCAGCTTGAAAGGCCGCCGTCGTCCTGAGTATTCGAAGGGCCTGCGTCGAGCCCGCCGTTCGCGTCCGTGCCGCTGTCGGGCACCAAGCGCATCACGCATTTGACGCCGTAGCGTTGTTGGCCCTTGGGACAAGGCTTATCGCAGGCTGCGAGCAGCAGAAAGGAGACGGAGAACAAAGCAGGCAGACTTAAACGCACCGGGCACCTCCGTAGTCTGTATCGACCACGCGGTGCCCAGTGTTGCTACGAAAGCGTGATGGCGCTAGCCGCGCTTACGGAGCTGGCGGATTGGTGCATGGCTTCGTGGCGACGCACTGATTCCTCAGGGGCCAGCACTGGTTCGAGAGGCATTGCGTTCCGGTCGGACACTGATTATCCGCGGTGCAAGACGTGGAGCTTGACGCAGGATAGTATTGGCTATTTTTGCAGACCGTCCCGGTGGGGAACGACGCATCGTATGTGGCACCGGTGCAAGAGCCGAAGCGCTGCCGGAACAAATTGTAAGGTTCGCCATTTGCATTGGTACGAACGTCGGCGCAGGTCCAAGTGTCGGCAGCCTTCGCGAGACCGTCGAGGGGCGCAAACTGGACGAAATTGTACGCGCCAGAGTCGATGTTCCCGCAGGCGCAGTCCGATGAGGTAGGGTCGTCCGAAGAACTGCACAGCAAAGAGTTGCCATCGCAGCCAACGACAGCCCTTAAGATAGGGTTTGGTTCGATCGCTACGCCGCTATGGTAGCCATCAGTCCGTATTGAGCCTGTCCACCTCACCCCGGAAATACTGACGTTATAAATGTCGGAAGAAACAAACGCGGTGCCAGTCACGGTGAATCCTGGTTTCCCGTCAGCATCCGCATCGACGACGCGACAGTCCTGGGACTTAACCGCAGCATTGCTCGTCGGCATCGTCGCAGCCGCCGCATCGTCTACGGGACAGTCGCATTTTCCCCCTGTCAACCACGGACGTGCAAACCCGTCGGTTGGAGTTACCTTTCCGCCTCCCGATGCCGGGCAGAATGATGGCATCTTGAGAATGATGCCCGTGGGCACTCCTTGCGTAGTCAAAAGCGGGCTTACCACGGTTTCGATCACTGGACGGTTCCACGTGCCAGTCCCAGAGTCGTTGCCCGCTACTTCGAGATTGGTCTCTGCTGGAGCAATCTTGTCATAACTTGCGGCATTCGAGGAAACACTGATGCCCGCGGGTGTGCCGGGCACAGGCGGGAAGCTCACCGAGGATGCGGAGCATCCATAGTCAATCATTCGAGGTGTTCGCCCAGCGCCCTGAAGAGTGATTTTCACCAGCGAAAGCGCCTGAGCTCGCTGATAAGTGTCAGTGCTGCCGACGACTACGCGACGAAACGCATGAGTTCGCACTGCGTATGTTCCAATAAGGTTAGCAAGGTCGTCATCGACGCACGCCTTCTTCGTCGCCGCTTCTACGTAGGTGGGGTCTACGCATGTTTTTCCGCTGACGCACCCGCCTGCATTGGCTCCGCAGTTCACGACTTCACCGCAGTTATTCGTTGCGGTTCCGCACTCGGCCGTGCCGCATGCAATTGCATTGTCCGCAACACAAGCACCGCATACGTAGGCACATCCGTTCACATTTAGCGGGCCGTCAGGCTGTCCACTACAGGCCGTTGCGCGAAGAGCGCATTCGCACTTACTCTGATCGGCGGAACAGGCTCCCGTTCCAGCTCCGCACGCGCCGCCGTTCGTTCCGCATTGCACCGTCCCGTTGCAGCCATCGCTCGCGCTCCCGCAAACCTTGCCGGCACAAGCCGCGTTGTTAGGTACGCATTCACATTGGAAGGTGGTGCCACAAACATCCTGGGCGCCTGTGCAGGTCCCACAGTCCGTAATCGTACCGCCACACGAGTCATCGATGCCCTGGCCGCACTGCGCACCGCCCGCCACGACGTCCGCGCAAGTCTTCGCTCCACACCCGCACTGATTCGGTTTGGTCGGGTCGTTGCACGCGGCGCCAAAACCTTCGCAGTTGTCATCCTCTGGGTCGCAGTCGATCATCACGCCGCAGCCGTCGTCGATCTGGCCGCACAGGGTCGCGGGGTCTGCGTCTGGAAACTTGTCGGCGCAGCCGGTGAACATCGGGGTGCAGATGCCGGAGTCCTTCGGACCCGCGTCTTTGCCCGCGTCTTCCTCGATCGGATCGTTATTGCCGACGTTGGCGTTCGAGCCGTTGTTGCCCGCGTCTTCGCCGCCGTTGGCGTTGGACCCTTCGTTGGCATTCGCGTTCGATGCGCCGTTGTCGCCGCCGGCATCGCCTTTCGCGTCTGAACCGTCGGAGCTGCATCCCGAAGCAAGGCCAAGCGCAAGCAAGGCCAACCCAATTATGTTAATGCGCGTGGACTGCATATTCCGCGCAGAAGAACCTACTTCAGCCCTCCGAATCAAGTGGATACAGGGGTGACCCAGAATTCGCTTTTGCAGTTGGCTAGCAGCGCCAAGATGCGGGAACTGTGAAGTTTTTGCACGTTGAGCGTGAGCTAACAGGGTTTGGTTTGTGCGAGTGGTTACGCAGGGGGCGCGAATGGTCGGATTCGGGGGGGTGGACCGTGCGCTCAAACAGTTCTGTCTAGCTGTTTGCTAGGCCGCAGTGACGCACCTAAAGTGGCGCCCCGTAGAAAAAGGTGGCGAGAACATTGATCGAAAACGCACGGAGCTCGACGCGGCTCGCGGGCCTGGGCGTGCTCACGGCGGGCTGGGTGGGGATTGCGGCTGTGCATCAGTCGCTGGTGGCGGAGGAAAAGCGCGCGCGGGTGTTCCAGCGCTACCTGCCCTATTGGGCGCGCTCGCTGGTTCGCTCTTGTGGTGGTGAGGTAACGCTAACGCCCGACAGCGTTGTGCCTGCCCATACGCGTGCACGTTTGATCGTGTCTAACCATCGCTCCCCCTTCGATATCGGTGTGTTGCTGGGCATCTTTGGTGGTCAGGCGCTGAGTCGTGCGGATCTCGAAGGCTGGCCGGTGCTCGGACTCGCGGCACGACGCGCAGGCACCATCTTCGTGGACCGTAAGAATGCGGGCAGCGGCGCGTCTGCAATCCGCGCCATTCGACAACGCCTGCGCTCGGGCGCTTCGATCTTACTGTTTCCGGAGGGAAGCACGTTTGCGGGTGATGAAGTGCAACCATTCAAACCCGGCGCGTTCTCGGCAATGCGCGGTCTCGAAGTGGAGATTTTGCCTGTCGGGCTGGCTTACGATCATGGTGCGGAATTCGTGGACGAAACCTTCGTTGAGCACGTTTTGCGGGTTACCAAACGCCCTCGCACGCGCTGCGTCGTGCAGATCGGAACACCGCGCATCGCAAGCGGGCGCGCCGCAGAAATCGCGACGGGGATGCACGAAGAAGTCCAGGAGCTTGTCGATCGCGCACGCGCACATTGGCTCACGTTGCAGCCCCAAACCTGAGGGCCGTGAGGAACGCGAGCCCCAGGCAGCTTCGCGGACCCCAGGGCCACAGCGCAGGTGCGCTCGGCACATCGGCCTGCACCTGAGGGCGCGTCGCGACCCGGTTCACTTGCAGTGTTCAACTAACGCTTGAGCGCTAACTGCGACCACTCGTTGTGCAGCAAACAAAAGCCCCCGACGATTTACCGTCACGACACAAAATTGAACTAGCAACGAACAAGCAGGTGACAGTCGACGGTCTGCTGAGGTTAGAATAATCCATCTGCACAGCAATCGCGGTCGCGTTGGGGAGGCACTGTCGTGAAGCAAAAAAGCCGTTGGATTTCAGGAGCATTGGTCATGGTTGGCGCGCTGCTCGACGCACAGGCGGCCGAAGCTCAGTCGCAGCCGGCCAGCAACGCGGCAGTCAGCGCCGTGGGTGCCCAAGCGCTTGGAAATCCGCGCGGTGACGACCTAGACGAGCGCAAGAAGGACCCGATGGGCTGGGTAGGCATCGGCGTCAAGATGGGCATGGCGGGCACGACCGCGGGCGAGGCGACGATCGATGGCTACCAAGGCGAGACCCAGGGGCGCACGGGCATGCAGCTCTCGGTGCCGATCAACCTCGGCGGCGACGGTTTTGGATTCGTGCTCGAGCCGCTCCTGACCACGTCGTCCGTCGAGCGCAACACCAAGGATTCCTCTGGCGTCGTCAACGGCACTGAGTCGGTGAGTCTCTTAGGCCTGGGTGGTTACCTCGGACCCACGATCAACTTCCACGTGATCGATCCGCTCTATCTCGGCTTCGGGGTCGGTCTGAAGGGCACGTACATGCTCAACGACGACTTCGACCTCGCAGCAGACATCTACGGTCGCGTCCCGGTGACGGCGACTTACTATTTGACGAACCAGGTCGCGCTTGTAGGAGAGATCGGCTTTGGCTACGGCGCGACCGTGTTTGCAGACAAGCCCAGCGTGATGGTCGATCCGATCAACCAAACCGTGACCAACGTGAAAGACGACCCGAACTTCGGCCTGGCGTTCATGTGGGACGCTTCTGTGGGTGCGCGCTTTCCTTGATCGAATAAGACGCGCGCAAGTTGCAACGCGCGCAGCCAATGCTCAGATCGAGCGGCCGGCTCGTTCCCAATAAGGCGCACGCAGATCCCGTTTGAGTAGCTTGCCAGTGGCGCTGTAGGGGAGCTCGCGGATGAACTCGATGGTGCGAGGACGTTTGAAACCCGCGAGTTTGTCGTCGATAAAGCGCTTCAGCTCCTCTTCGCTACAAACGCTGTCGGGGTGCAATTGGACAACGGCCTTGACCTCTTCGCCCCATTCATCGCTGGGTATGCCGAACACGCCGCAATCGTAGACCGCGGGGTGCTTACGAAGCTCGTGCTCGATTTCGGCAGGATAGATGTTTACGCCGCCCGAAATGATCATGTCGTTCTTGCGATCGACGATGTAGAAAAACCCGTCGGCATCCCGTGTGCCAATATCGCCGACGCAAAACAAACCGTCCCGTGACGCCTGCTCGGTGGCTGCGCTGTTCTTGTGATAGCCGCTGACGAGCATGGGATTTGTGACCCACAGCGCACCGCGTTCACCGACGCCCACCTCAATGCCACTATCGTCAAGCACCTTGACTTCAGCGCCGGGCACCGGTTTACCGCAGCTGCCGGGCTTTTTGAGATGCTCGTCGGGCTTGATCACGGTCACCACTGCAGTTTCGGTCGAGCCGTAGAACTCGTACAGACAGGGTGCTGGAAACGTGGCGATCACTTTCTCTTTGAGATCGATCGGACAGGGCGCGCCGCCCGTTATCAGACGCTGCATCGAAGACAAGTCGTACTTCTGTTTGATCGCCTCCGGCAGAGAGACCAAACGGCGAAGTAAGGTAGGGACCATGAAGGTGGAGGTCACCTTCTCCCGGTCGATGATGGCGAGCGCCTGCTCGGGCTCGAACTTTGCCATGAGCACGACGCGTCCACCCATGACCTGCGCCATGTTGGCAAACACCGGGGGCGCCGAATGGTAAAGGGGACAGGTGACGAGGTGCACATCGGGCATGCCGGGCATGAAGCCGAGCGACATGGTCATACCGCGCTGGTAGTGGCGTAACGCGTCCGGATCGCGGCCTGCAAGCTCGCGCACTGCGCCTTTGGGTTTGCCTGTCGTGCCCGACGTGTAAACCACAGCGCCCGCTTGGTTGGGCTTCTCGAGGAAAAAGCGCTCGGGTGAGCCCTCGCGTAGCGCTGCTTCAAGCGAAATGGCGCGCGGCAATGCATCGAAAGCGCGCGCGGGATCTCCCGCAAGAATGAAAGCGTCATCGGCTAGCTTCGGCATCTGCTCGCGCACGGCGGCAAGCTTCGGTGCAAGCTCCGCGTCACAGAGCAGAAGCTTCGCGTCCGAGTGGTCGATGATGTAAGCCGCCTCGGTGCCGGTCAGACGGTAAGGTACGGACACGGGTGCTGCGCCCAGCTTCTGCATCGCAAACCACAGGTCGAAGTAGCAGCACGAGTTAGCGAGCATCCAGGCGACCCGAGAACCACGTGTAATGCCGTGCCGATCGCGCAGGAAACTAGCGAGGCGACACGCGCGCTCGTCCCACTCGTCCCAGCTGCGCCGCAGGTCGCCATCGATCAGCGCAAGCTCGTTGGGTTTCAGACGCGCGATGAAATCGAGGCTTCCGAGCTGTGGCTGAGGCATATGGGAGACTCCGTGCCGGCACTGCTGCGTGCGCCAACGAGCCTACCTATACATCGTTTACCCGCAACTGACTATGGGCTAATTAGGCCTTGATTTCAGCTGCTTGTGAAAGGTTTGCGCAGGTACGACCAGTTGCGGCTTGGGCTCGAGCACCGGGGCTTTGCGCGGCGAAACGGTGCCTGGGTGCAGTCGGGTGGGCTGCTGCAATATTTTCGCCCCAGGAGCCGGTTTCACTTCCGCAGGCGGACGCTGAGGAGGACCGGGACTCATGGCCCGCACCGCGCAGTAAAAGCGCGCGGCCCCTGCGCGATGCCACGCGGCCATCTGCGCCATCATGGCGTCGACGCGACCGGGACGCTCGCCAGCGAGGTCGTGACGCTCTTCCGGATCGCGCTCGGTGTCGTAGAGCTCCGCCGTCCCATTGGTACGCCTTACGATCAGGCGTTGATTGCCACGCACGATCGACACCTTGGGCTGGTAGCGGCGGTCGGTATTCTGGATGAGCTCGATACGCGCTTTGAGATCCGCAACGCTGGTCAGCGGGGTATTCGCCAGGTCGAACAAGCTTTTGCCGCGTACGGGAAAGGCTTCGCTAACGATCACACGATCGCGCGCGGGATCTGCTGCCAATAGGCTCTGTCCGCTGAGTCGTCCCTGCGGAAGCACGTCGAGGAAGTGCAGCACTGTCGGCGCAATATCCGTGATGGACACTGCACCCTTAATCGGCTTCGGCGACATCCCTGGCGCGTGCAACATGAATGGAATGTCGGAAATCCAACTGTTCAGGAACACGTGGTGACCGAAGTATCTACGCTCGCCCAAGGCCTCGCCATGATCGGCGAAGAACACGATCAAACTATCGTCGAACCAGCCTCCTTTGCGCAGCGCCTCTAACAGGCGTCCAATTTCGCGATCGGCAAACGCCACCTCGCTCTCGTAGCGGGAAAGGGGGTAGGCGCCGAAAGCAAACTCGGGGTGCGAGCGATAAGGACCGTGCGGCTCGAGGTAATGTATCCACGCCACGTGCGCTTTGTTCGATGTCCGCAAGCGCTTGAGCCGACGCAGGAGCTCGTCTGTCTGAGAGACCGCGCCGAGCCGCGTCAGGCGTTGCGCGTCTTGCAGCACGTATTTCGAAAAGGCAGGCTGAACAAACCACTCGGAGCTCGGCAGCACCGCAAATACGTCCGGCACGCGTTCTTTGATCAGACGAAACATGGTGTCCGGCGGCGTCGGGGCAAACAAGATCTCACTGGGTAAGAGCCCCGTCGTTGCGCCTGCGAGCGCAAACAGCGTCGCCGGGTATGACGTATACGCGTTCGCTGCTACCCGCGACTCGCTGGCGAAGCGATCGAGATTAGGCGTAAGCGCCCGTCCGCCGCGCAGCTTACCCACGGTGTCACGACGCAGGGCATCGACCGATATCAGAATGACGTTTCGTCGTTGCGCGGACGGGATTGCGAGCGCAGGCCAGGCCGCGGGCGCCTTGGGTGGCGTACATGGGGTTTGCGCGGCCAGCTTGAGGTCAAACTGTACAGCCTTGATCTCAGCACCGAATAACAGCGCATCGAGCGCGAGAATGCTTGTCTCGTCGGCGAGCACGCTACTGCGGCCCGCAAGGACCCAGCCAGGTTTGACGAGGCCTACACCAAGCAGTGTAAGCAACGCGATAGCTGCCAGTGCTGACACCAGCATCCGAGCGCGGGGCAGGGCACGCAGCGCGTGATGCAGGGTCGCTGTGCCTAAATACAGCAAGTAGGTGAGCAGCAGGGGAGCCAACATGCCGTAGGTGCGCAGGTACAAGTGATCGAATAAGAGTAAGCCTGCGACCGTAACCAATCCGAGCGGCACGAGGAATCGGGCGCGGCGTCGCGAACGTTGGAACTCCCACACTGCAAGCCCACCCGTGCACAGGGCCAAGGTCAGCGCGATCTCGATGTTGAGCGCTGGGATGCCCAGGGCCTCGACGCCTTCCCCACTCGCAAGCTGTCGCGCCAGGTCTCGCGCGAACGGATACACCGCGCCCACGACGAGTAGGCCCGTGACCGATGCGTAGCGACCGAGAGCGCGATCAAGGCCGTAGAGCAGTGTCCAGGGCACGCACAGGAGCACCGCCGCGCAGGCAGCCAAACCGGCGCTGTAAACCCACTCCGCGGCTGGCCGGCGAGAAAACTCCGCAACCCACGCATTTTGTGCGCCGATCAACAGTAGTGCGGTCAAGCCGCATAACGCCCAATAGCTGAGTACGTGAGCGAGGTGGTCGTGCGCGACCGATGGGCTTAGGCCCTCTTCAGCGCTATCAGATGGAGCGCGCAACACGCGCGACACGAAACCTCCCGCTATTTTTCAGCGCGCCTCAAACTTGAGAACGCCGTGAAGCACGTGCTCGAGCTGGTCCGCGCGCCAAAGCTCCCACACGACAGCCATGCTGCCATCTTCCAGCTGAAAATCACGGCCGACCAGCCGCGTGGTCTCGCTTTTGAAGTTGCCGCGCCAAAACATCGCGCGCCCAAATCCGATCCCGTTGCCCCAAAAACCGTCTTCGAAAAAATGATGATTCTCGTTGCGCGTCCGCGCCATGTGCACGCTGCGAGTCACCGCGCCGCTCAGCTTGAGATCTTGCGTCGCGCGATACTGTGTCACGGGCGTGTGGTCCCAGTGCACCGTCGTCATGCCCACCAGCTTCTGATCGGGCGTGTACGTCTCGAGCTCGCCGCGAAATACACCCGGCGTATTGCGCGGCAGGATGTGCACGTCCTTGGAACGCGTGATCTCATCTTCGCGATAGCGCGCGATCAGCTGCTGCGTGTCTGCACTCGTCTCGTAGTCGCGGCTCAAGCGATACAGACCCGTGATCACGCCAACGAGCGTATTGCCTTGATAGGCCACGTTTGAGTAGGCCTGCAGCTGCTCGCCAGGCAGAAGCTGTACGGTAACGCGATTGTCAGTCGACCACGGCACACAGTAGTCGTTACCCAGGATCAACGTACCGTAAGGATATCCCGCACCGTAGAAGTCTGGCCCCTCGTACACGCGCTTGTTCTCGACGTGCTTGACGCGCAGAAGGTGCGAAGGCGTCTCGAGCCGCGCTCGCAACCGACCAAAGCAGTTCACCTTCGTGTCGACCCGAATCAAGTGTTGCCCCTCGCCATCCACGAAGATCGAGCGATCAGCCTGGGTGTAGCCCTGCCACTGCCCATCGTGATCGTACACGCCAGGACAACCGTGCCAGATCCCCTCCACCTGCTTGTGCCACTTCGCCGCAAGCTCACTCTCGTGCGCAGACATATAAGACTCCTGATAAGCCCCGAACGCTATCACGCACCGCGTCATTTGCCACGACCCGATCGCGCCCGATCGCTCTCGGCAAGCGCAGCGAAGCGCCCACGCTCGGCAAGCGCAGCGAAGCGCCCACGCACAACCGTAAGGTGAACGACCACGGGTTGCTGTGGTGCTGATGCGCCGCAGCAACCTACTTGGTGGTGGCTTCGGCCCAGCCGGTTGCGTGCGGCACCATGAAGTTGATGTCGGCTTGCAGACGCTGGAACTTCCACACGCCATTTCGGCGCGTGTAAGCATCGTTGTACTGCGCCATCAGCCACGAAGCCTCAGGGCCTTTTTCGCCTTTGAGCGTGCACGGTTCGATGATCTGCCACTCGCCCTTGGCCGAGTTGCCGTCGTCACTGATGTCGATGCGCTCGTTGATCAGGTAGTGGCGCGCCCACAGAAACGAGGTCGACACCTGCGCAAAGAAGGCACCAATCGCTTCCGGTCCCTTGTGCTCACCGAACTGCGGGCCTGCATCCCACACCGCGTCGTCCCAGAACAACGTCTTGAGCTTTTCCGGGTTGTAGTTCTCGTCGCAGTACTTGGCGTACGTGTGCTTCAACTTGCGAATCGCTTCGAGTGACTCGAGTCGATCGATGCGTTTTTCGAGATCGCTGCTCATGTTCGCTGATCCTTAGCGCTAGCGCTTGTAGAGGCCGAGTTGCTCGACGGCGTGCGCGACGCGCAACACCTTGGCGTCGTCGAAGTGCTTGCCGACGATCATCAGACCCACCGGCAGTCCATCGACCTTACCGCACGGCACGCTGATTGCGGGATGTCCGGTGGCATCGAAGGGACAAGCGTTGATGTGATAGTTGAAGGTTTCCATGATGTAGCTGTCGGTGGTGGCAGGTTCGGTAATCTTCATCGCCTTGCCCGCAGGTGCCATCGTCGGCATCACAATCACGTCGTACTCACTGAGCACCGCGTCGTAGGCGCGACGCAACTTGAGCGATAGATTCTGGGCCTTGGCGTAGTAGCGACCCTGATAGCGATCGTACATGTAGTCGCCCATCAAGAGCGTAAGCTTGCAAAGGTCAGAGTAGTTGTCCGCCTCGGCCTTACGCGCGCGTCCGAATGCCGTCATGGCACCGGTGGCGTAGTACCCCTTATGCCCCGGCAGAAAGCCGTTGCCTGCGAACACCTGCATGCCGATGCCTTCGATGAATAGCGGCGTGTAGATCGAGGGGCCATCGAGGTGCATGGGCACGCTGACCTCTTTGACTGACGCGCCCGCCTTCTCGAGCCGATGGGCGCCATCGCGCACTACGGCTTCGCACTCTGCAGAGTCTTTGAAGATTTCGCTTAGGCCCATCAGACCGGCCCAACCAAAGCCCTCTTTGAGCACACCAATCTTCAGGCTCTTGGCGTCGCCGGTGAGCGCCTTGGTGTATTCGACGCTTTTGATGTCGCCCGTTTGACGTGGATCGCGGTCGCCATCGCGGCCCGCAATCACTTCCAGCAGTAGCGCGGTATCTGCGACCGTTTTGCAGATCGGGCCGCAATGGTCGAGCGAGTTTTCGAGCGGCAAGATGCCCGTATACGGCACAAGACCGTAAGTAGGCTTCAGACCGATCACGCCGCACTGCGCGGCAGGCAAACGTATTGAGCCGCCCTGGTCTGCACCCAGCGAGAAGTCGACCTCGCCAGCTGCCACGAGCGCCGCGCTACCCGATGAGGAGCCACCCGCACTGTACGCAGGATTGAGAGGATTGCGCACTGGCTGCGGAATCGAGCCGACGGAGCCACCGCTCAAGCACAAGTCCTCGCACGTCGACTTGCCGACGATCTCAGCGCCGGCATCGAGGATGCGCGTGACCACGGTGGCATCGATATCCGGCACGAAGCTCTCCACGACGGCGGAGCCCGCAGCGGTAGGAACGCCAGCGACGCAGATCGGATCCTTGACCACGACCTTTTTGCCCGCGAGCGTGCCCGTGGACGCGCCCTTTACGGAGCATTTGCGGGCCCAGGCGTTGTACTGATTTTCGGCAGCTTCGGGCGTGTAGCCGGGCGTGCGCGGATACTTCACTTCGAGCGGGTCGTCGGGCAACTGGCCCAGGCGTCGATACGCGGCGAGCGAGCCATCGATCAGGCCTTGAAACCACTTGGCCTGTTCATCATCAAGCGTGAAGCGGTACTTCTTCGCGATGTCTTTCAGCTCGTCAGTCGTCGGCGGAATTACGCCACCCGTCATCCTGCGCATGGGTGCCTCCTAGGAGGCGCACCGTAGGCGAGATCGCGCGCCGAGATCAAGCGAGATCTACCACATAGTAGACTTGCTAACCGTTCGGACACTTGGGTTTGGCCCGTGATGCCGGCTTGTGAGGGGGGTCGCAGCTAACACCCGTGAACCAGCGCGCCTTTTGTAACGCAAGTCAAGGCGCTTGATACTAATCGGTACATCCGTTACGGTTTGGATAACCCCCTCGCCGAAAGCTGTACCGGGTGAGCCCTCCATCTTCTGAAAGTGAGCCTCTTATGACCCAGGCGCGCGAGCTTTGCTTTAAAACCATCGATGCCATTACCGCCCGCTTTCCGGAGCTGAAAGAGATCCGGCCTGCCGGAAAGTCCTTCCGCACATTGGCAACTTCGCAGAGTGCCGAAGCCGGTGCCGTACGCATTTGGAACGGCGAGCGCATCGCGCGCATGGTCTACATCGGACTTCGCAATGAGCTGCCGATGCGCGATGGCAGCGGCGGCACGATGCTGCTCGATTCGCACATGGTGTTCGCGTTCACGCCCAAGGAAAGCGCCATCCCGCACTTCACGCTCGATTCGGTCCATGCCGGGCCGTTCTTGGCGTTTCACCTCGACCTGATTCCGCGCGTCGATCTCGGCGCCAATCTCGCATACATGGACTCGGTCTACGGTGGGCTCATTACTGACGCGCAAGCCGCGGCGAAGAAGGTCGAAGGCTTTACGCCAGCGCAGCTCTCCTCGCGCCAGCTCGCGGTGATGTCGCCGTGGATGCTCGCAAGCCGTGCGTCGGCGGAGGCGTTCAGTAAGATCCCGGTGATGACGTACCTCGACCAATGGGCGCGTCTCGTCGAACAAGGTTTGCCCGCTGCAGCGACGGAAGGCTTGACCGCAAGTGACTTGGCGCGTCGCGACGAGCAGAATCGCTCGGTACTGTTTAATAAGGTCGTCGATCCGGTCTGGGTGCAGATCGAAGCCATGATCGGCGCCGACGTCGGCGAAGAGCTGCGCACCCTATTGCGTCGCCAGGACCGAGAGATCTGATCGAGAACGTGGGGGTTTGAGCATGAAGACAGTTGTCATCACCGGCAGTACGCGCGGCATCGGCCTCGGGCTTGCCCGTGAGTTTCTCAAGCGCGGCCACAACGTCGTGATCAGTGGCCGCTCCCAGGGCAGCGTCGATGCGGCCCTCGCCAAGCTGAGCGAGTTCGGAAAGCGTGTTGTCGGCGTGCCCTGCGAAGTCGATCACTACGAGCAAGTGCAAGCACTGTGGGATTCAGCAGTCGCACGCTTTCATAAGATCGACATCTGGATCAGCAACGCGGGCATATCCAACGAAAATGCACTGCAACCTTTTTGGGAAGCCTCGCCCGCCACGCTTGGCGCTGTCACCTCTACCAATTTGCTCGGTACGATGTACTGCGCACGCGTCGCGCTCGCCGGCTTTATCAAGCAAGACAGCGGTCAGCTTTACAACTTCGAAGGTTTTGGCTCGAACGGTAAGATGTTTCGCACCGGGCTGACTCCTTACGGTGCTACCAAGTCCGCCATCCGCTATCTGACGCGCGCGCTTTCCAAGGAAGTCGAAAAGACCAACGTGCAGGTAGGCGCGCTCAGCCCTGGCATCGTAGTAACCGACCTCTTGCTCTCCGCCTATGCAAAGCATCCCGAAGAACTGGTGAAGGCCAAGAAGATCTTCAACATCCTTGCCGACCGGGTGGAGACGGTCACCCCTTATCTGGTCGAGCGCGTGCTCGAGAACGATAAAAACGGGCAGCTCATCTCGTGGCTCACCACCAGTAAGGTTCTCGCTCGTTTCGCCACGGCCGGCTTCAAAAAGCGAGACTTGTTCCAAGGCACCGTTCCGCCCCTTGCGTTTTAAGCGCCTGCCGTCTACGCAGGACGCATGGCGATCAGTGCAGACTTGTTCAAGGCCGCGATGGGACAAATGGCCAGCGGCGTCACTGTGATCACGATTCGCGCCGGCGAAGAAGACCACGGCTTTACCGCCTCCTCATTCACCAGCGTCAGCATCGACCCGATGTTGGTCCTCGTGTGCGTCGTGAAGGCGCAGCGCAGCCATGCCTTGATCGAAGAAGCCAAGCACTTTGCCGTAAACATCCTCAGCACCAACCAGAAGGAGCTGGGGATGCGTTTTGCTAGCAGCAAGTTCACGGACCGCTTCGCAGGCGTCGACATCACACGCTCCATCACTGGTGCGGCGATCTTACCCGGTAACCTTGCGTGGGTAGACTGCAGGCTCAAGGACATGTTTCCCGGCGGCGATCACACCATCTTCATCGGGGAGGTCTTGGCGGGCGAGGCGTCCGGCGGACAAGAGCCGCTCACCTACTACAATCGCCAGTGGGGTAAGTTCTCCCTATGAGGCTTCCCGCCTCTTACAGGAATTACCGTTCGCTTCGAGGAAAGGGCCCAATGGACACGCCACTAGTTGTAGGAACGAATGCTGGGCCCACGCGCCAGGTGCGCATCGCGGGCAAAGGCGAGGTCAAGCTACCGTGCTTGATTCGCGACCAGAGCACGATGACTGCCTTTTTCCGCGCGCCCACCGTCGAGGTCAAGAAGCTACTGCCCTCGGACAAGCTACGTTTGATCGAGCTCAACAGGGGTACGACGCTGGTAGGGTTCACTTGCAGCGAGTATCGGCAGGTCGAAGGGCTCGACGACTATTGCGAAATGGGCGTGATGTTGCCCGTACGTTACGCGCCGCGTTTCGACGTTCCGATCTTGCCCATGCTGGCGCCCAAACTGTTCCGCGATGCAGGCTACTACTTTCATCGCATGCCACTCACGAGCCCCGATGCCTACGAGCTCGGCGTCAAGGTGCACGGTCTGCGCAAGGTGCTCGCCGACATCCGCTTTGCCGACGAAGGCACGCGCAAGCGCTGTACGGTCAACATCGAAGGGCAGCGTTTGCTCGAGCTAGTGGTCAAAAAAGCGCGCACGCGTAGCACGAAAATGACGACGCAGACCTATACCTTTTTGAACGGTAAGATCTTGCGCACGCCGGTTCCCTCACGTGGTCAGATGGGTATGCTGCGCGGGAGCGACTCGGCGTTCCTGACCCTGGGAGAGCACTACATAGCCGACGAGCTGCGGGCGCTGCGCATGTCGAGCACGCCGATCTTTGCCATGTACAGCGAGCCTATCGAGAGCGTGCTGTGCGCACCGGCGCAGACGTTTCCGGGTTGATCGCCAGCGCTTGACGGGAAATCGGGCTTTCCGCCCTACTCCGCGTCCTGCACGATGATGAGGACCTGATCGGCTTCGACTTGCTGTCCGACTTTCACCAGCACCTGCTCGACCGTGCCGGCCGCAGACGCGCTGATCGAATGCTCCATCTTCATCGCTTCCATCACAAGCAAGCGCTGGCCCTTGTCGACCTGCTGCCCGACCTCGACATCGAGTTTCACGATCTTACCGGGCATGGGCGCCACGCAGCCGCCCTCGGGAACCGCGGATTCGAGGTCGGGAAAGCGCGACACTTCGTGGAACGTAAGCGCGCGGCCGTTGACCTGCACAAAGACTCGGCTGCCCTCGACCACCACTCGATAGCGCCTGCGCAGCCCCTCGAGCTCGAGCACGAGCTCGTCCGCGTTGCACGACACGAGCAACGCCTCGGACTTGAAGTCGCCCACGCTTACACGGAAGCGTCCCTTGCCGGCGTCGCCATAGCTGACCGACAGCTTTTGCTCGCCGACCGACAACTGCACGGACTGATCGCGCCACAGGTTGTTGCGATAACCACTGCGCACCGAAGGCACTTTGGCGCTCGGGCGACGGGCCGCCTGCAGATGCAGTGCCGCAGCGATGCTGCAGTCGCGAAGCAGCAGCGGATCGATGTCCGCCTGAAGCTCGGCCTGCATGTGCTGCTCGATGAAGTGCGTGTGGATGTTGCCCGCGACGTACTCCGGGTGACGCAAGACCGCGATCAAAAACTCGCGATTGGTCTCGATGCCGTGAACACTCAGGTTTTCGAGCGCGTAAATCATGCGCTGGGTGGCTTCGATCCGTGTGCCACCCTTGGTTACGATTTTCGCTATCATCGGATCGTAGAAGATGCTGATTTCCGAGCCGCGCTCGATGCCCGAATCCACGCGCAGCCAATCGACACTGTCAGGGATGTTCCAGTCCACAAGCTTGCCCGATTGCGGCAAGAACTGTTGTTTAGGATCCTCGGCATAGATGCGGCACTCGACGGCGGCCCCGGTCATCGTGACGTCGCCCTGCGAGTAGCCGAGCGGCTCGCCGCGCGCGACGCGAATTTGCTCACGCACCAAATCGATACCGGTAATGCATTCCGTGATCGGATGCTCGACTTGCAGTCGCGTGTTCACTTCGAGGAAGTAGAACTGACCGCCACCGACGATGAACTCCACCGTGCCCGCGTTCGAGTAGCCGATCGCCTTACCGATCGCGACTGCAGCATTGCCCATTTTCTCGCGGCTCTCGGGGTTGAGCGCGAGCGAAGGCGTCTCTTCGATAATCTTTTGATGGCGGCGCTGGATCGAGCACTCACGCTCGAAAAGGTGCACGACGTTCCCGTGCTGGTCGCCAAGAATCTGGATCTCCACGTGGCGCGGGTTGTCGATGTACTTCTCGATGATCAGCGTGTCATCACCAAACCCACTGAGCGCCTCACGCTTGGCGCCTTCGATCGCTTGCTCGACTTCTTCGGCGGCGCGACACACGCGCATACCCTTGCCGCCACCGCCGGCGCTGGCCTTGATCAACACCGGAAAACCAATCTTCGTGCACTCGGCGAAGAGCAGCTTCGGATCCTGATCCTTACCGTTGTAGCCGGGCACCACGGGCACGCCCGCAGCCATCGCGGTCTCTTTGGCTTCACGCTTGAGGCCCATGGAGCGAATCGCAGCGGGCGTTGGGCCGATGAAGATGATCTCAGCCTTAGCGCAGGCCTCTGCGAATGCCTCGCGCTCGGATAAGAAGCCAAAACCAGGATGGATGGCCTCGGCCCCGGTGCGCTTGGCCGCCTCGATGATCTTGTCGATCACGAGGTAGCTTTCGGCGGACGGCGAAGGGCCGATGTGCACGGCCTCATCGGCGAGCTTCACGTGGGGTGCATGGGCGTCAGCATCGGAGAACACGGCCACCGTGGAGATGCCCATGCTGCGACAGGTGCGCATGACACGAACGGCAATCTCGCCGCGATTGGCGATCAGGATCTTGGAAATACGCTTCATTGTGAACCTCTAGTGCCTGAAGACGCCCCAGCTCGTGGTGCCTTGTACTTCGCGCGAGTGGGCGATCGAGAGACAGATCGCGAGCACGTCGCGCGTGTCGCGGGGATCGAGAATGCCGTCATCCCAAAGACGTGCGGTGGCAAAGAACGGCTCGGACTCGTTTTCGATCTGCTGCTCGAGCATCATCTTCATGACCGTCAGCTTTTGCTCGTCGACCTTTTCACCCTTTTTGGCCGCGGCTTGGCGCTGGATGATGTCGAGCACGCCTGCAAGCTGCCGGCCTCCCATCACGCTGATGCGGTGATTGGGCCAGGTGAACAAAAAGCGCGGGTCGTAAGCACGACCCATCATGCCGTAGTTACCGGCACCATAACTTGCACCGATCATGATCGTTACCGCGGGCACCGTACTGTTCGAGACGGCGTTGATCAGCTTGGCGCCGTTCTTGATGATGCCTTCTTGTTCGTACTTTTTGCCGACCATGAAGCCGTTGATGTTCTGCAGGAACAAAAGCGGGATGTTGCTCTGATTGCACAGCTGGATGAACTGGGCGCCCTTGTTCGCGGACTCCGAAAAAATCACGCCGTTGTTGCCGAGGATGCCGATCGGATAACCGTGAATGAAGGCCCAACCGCAGATCAGCGTGGAGCCGTACATCGGCTTGAACTCACTGAAGCGCGAGCCATCCGTCAAGCGCGCGATCACTTCGCGCACATCGAAGGGCACCTTGACGTCCGCGCTCACCAGGCCGAGTAGCTCGCTGGGATCGTAACGTGGCGGCTCGACCTCGCGGGAGGGGCCGGGGCCCTGCTTTTTCCAGTTGAGGTGCGCCATGATCTCGCGGCCGAGGCGGATCGCGTCGACCTCGTTCTGCGCGAAATAGTCAGATACGCCGCTGATACGACTGTGCATCTCCGCGCCACCGAGCTCTTCGTGGTTGGTGTCCTCACCGGTCGCCATTTTCACGAGGGGGGGACCTGCCAGATACACCTGAGCTTGTTCCTTCACCATGACGGTGTAGTCGCTCATGCCGGGGATGTATGCGCCGCCAGCCGTGGACGAGCCGAACACGAGGCACACGGTCGGCGCCTTCTGCTCGCTGCGCCGGGTCAGATCGCGAAAACCACGACCGCCAGGCACAAAGATCTTCGATTGGTTTGGAAGATCTGCACCCGCTGATTCGACGAGGTTGATGCTGGGTAGGTGATTTTTCTCGGCGATATCCGAGATGCGCGCGCTCTTTTGCACGCCGAGCTCGCTGACCGCGCCACCCTTCACCGTCGCTTCGCTGGCGGTGATCATGCATTCGACGCCACTCACGACGCCAACGCCGCCGACTAGTCCCGCCCCCGGCGTCTGCCCGGACATGCCATTGGCTGCCAGCGCTGCGATCTCGAGAAAGTAAGCATCGCGATCGAGCAGCATCTCGATGCGCTGTCGCGGTAAGAGCTTGCCTTTGTCTTCGTGGCGCTTGTTGTACTTCTCGCCGCCACCGTCGTTGGCCTTCGCGAGCGCAGCCCGAAGCTTGTCGAGTTGCTTCAGGAAAGCCTGCTCGTTTTGCTTGAACTGATCGCTGCTCGTGTCGGCCTTACTGCGGATGACCGGATAGGCTTGGCTGTCCATCGCGTGCCCTCTGTAGCCTCGGCCGCCGCGTCGTAACCCTCGACGATCGTTCAGGGCTTTGGCTGGTGACCACCTCGTAGCATTCTGAATGGCGATTCACAACGAAAATGAATGACCATTCAGTGCGAAGGGTTCGCGCCGCGCGCGCACATCAGCGCCTTTTCCACGATCGCAATTAACTAGAGACTCGTTCATTCGAGCTGCCTACGATGCAAGTGAAACTGCTCCCCTGACCGTCACGCTGGCATGTTCTTTCAGGCGTCCGTCGCGCATCGCGTGAGCCGCCTACCCCGCCGCGTGGCACTGAACGGTGTTGCACATGTCGATCGCCGCCCTGCCGACCCGAGACAAGCCCAGGCCCGCTCCAGTTAGTGAGCTGGGTGTCGTAGAACCGTCAGATCAGGAGCTCGTCGAGCGGGCGCAGCGTCATGATCCCTGGGCGGAGGAAGCGCTGTTCCGGCGTCACGTCGCAAAGGTGGGCCAAGTTGCAACCCGCTTGCTCGGTCGCACGCCCGAAGCCGACGACGTCATTCAAGACAGTTTTGTCATCGCCCTGGAGCAGCTCCCGAAGCTGCGTGATGGTGCTGCGTTTCGCGCCTGGCTGTTGCGCATTGTCGTGCACCAGGCCCACCGTCGCTATCGCAAGCGTCGCATGTTGCATCGCCTCGGCTTTGTTTCGAACGAAGACGCCGACACGTTGAGCAGCCAAATGCGCGATGACGCTCAGCCTGAGCTTCTCTTGGAGCTGAAGAAACTCGATGGCGTGCTAGCCCGCCTGGGATCAAAGGAGCGTTTCGCGTGGGTGCTGCGCCACGTGGAGGGCTATCAGCTCGAAGAAGTCGCAGATGCCTGTGAGTGTTCCCTCGCTACAGTCAAGCGCTGGATTGCCAAGGCCGACGAGCGCGTGCGAAAGCACGTACGGATTCAGGAATCTGAGGATGCGTAACCGGAAAACAACGGGGTTACCTACACCCCTCAGCGAGCTGCTCAAGCCCGCGCTCGAGCGTGTCCGCGAAGATCGGCTCTGGGTTCAGATCCGTGCGCGACGTGCCAATGGCATGGGCGGACACTCAGAGCCGCCGCGCGCCGGACAATACTTACCCGTGCCTGTGACGATCGTCCTCAACGGCGACGAATCGGTAAGCGAGCGTTCGCGGCTGTGGCGCGGTATTCGTGCGCGTCAACACCAAGCCCAAAAATCACGTTCGCTGTCGCGCAGCTTCAAGCTTCCTTTGCTGGGTTTCGGCCTGGCGACAGCGATGGCTGCGGTGTTGGTGCTGGCTGGCCTCGTACCGCTTTCACCTCAGGTCGCCGCGACGGTAGCGCAACCCAAGCCGCTGATGCTGGCCATCACAGGTGGAGGGCGCGCGCCGGTGCGCACCATCGATGCGACGCGCGCTCCCCAGATACTCAACCTTACGGATGGGTCCGAGATTCGTCTGGCCAAGGGCGCGCGTCTCGAGCCGCTGCTGTCCTCCGGCTCGCGTTTTGAGCTGCTGTTGCGTCAGGGTAGTGCTGAGTTCTCGGTCACCCCCGGAGGCCCGCGACGCTGGATGATCGAGGCGGGCTTGGCCACGGTCGAAGTGGTCGGCACCGTCTTTCGCGTCAATCGCACTGATCAAGGCGTCGAGGTGTCGGTGTCGCGCGGTACGGTGATCGTGCGCGGCGAGCGTGTTCCCGACCGCGTGCAGCGTCTGACCGCCGGCCACTCGATCTCGGTGGTGCAGAAGCCACTAGCCCCGGCGCCCGCCCCCCTGGTCACCCCGATCGGACCGGCTGCTGCACCGGGTGGGCACATGCAACTCGAAGAGATCACGCTAACTGCGACGCCGCTGCCAGCCGCAACAACGGATCGCGTACGCGAGGCAGCTACGCGCCAAGCAAAGTGGCGCGGCCACGTGGAGCAAGGTGAGTTTGCCACGGCCTACGCAGCGCTCGGTGACAAGGGGCTGCTGCGCGAAACCATGCGCACCGACGATCCGCAGGAGCTGCTTGCGCTTGCGGATGTAGCCCGCCTGTCAGGGCACCCCGCCGCAGCGGTCAAGCCGCTTGACCGGTTGATCGCACTGCACCCGCAGAGCCCCCACGCTGCGCTCGCGGCGTTTACCTTGGGGCGCGTGTATCTCGATCAACTGCGGCAGCCCGCGGACGCCGCCAGGGCGTTCGAGCAGGTGATCGGCATGCGTCCGCCCCATGCCCTGCTCGCTGACTGCCACACGCGGCTTGTCGAGGCCTACGCGCGAGCGGGCGACCGCGAGAGTGCAGAACGCGCCGCCTCGCGCTATCGCACGTTGTTTCCCACCGGTCGGCAACTGTCCGATCTATCGGTCTGGACCCAACATTAATGCGAACAGTTTCTGGTTTCATTCTAGCCCTGCAGCTTGCGGGGCTATCACTGTTAGGTCTTGCGCTGCCGGTCGCCGAAGCTCAACAGATGCCGGCGCTACCCACTGGCGTCCGGCTCGTGCTCGCCCGCTGCGACAGCATCGTCGATCGCAAAAGTCTGCTCGAGCAGCTACGGATCGAATTGCTCTCGATCGGCGTGGTCGATATCGACATCGTCGACCCGGAGACGGGCGCATCGACGCGCAACGCGAGCCACGCGGACCGAATCGCGACGCTTCACGTCTATTTCCCGGAATGTGATAACGACGCGGGGCTTGTGAACCTGCGCATCTCCGATCGTTTGACGGCCAAGTACATGGAGCGCGCGCTGGTGGTTAGCGATGTCGTGCAAACGGCGAGGCCGCGCGCCGTCGCCCTCGCGATAGTCGAGCTGTTGCGCGCCAGCTGGCTTGAGCTTGTGCTGCAGCCTGAGGGTGATGACGACAGCAGCGCTTCCAATGAAGTACGCAATCGTCTGGTCACGCACCTGAAGGAAAAGACGGTCGACGAGTCCGACGAGCGTAAGACGCCAGAGGAGCGCGCTAAAGAGATAGACGCTGCACGCACGGCTCTCGAAGAGTCCGCGCGGGACGAGCGCTGGGACAAAAAACGTCTCGAGTGGTTGGCGGGCGCGCGGCTTTTTCCTGAGGGAGGCGCAGGTGATCTGTCGACCACCGTCAGCATGTCGCTTGCCATGAACCGTAAGCTTCGCTTGCAGCTCGGCGCTTTGGCGGCAGGCGGTGGTGTCAACACGCGCAGCTCCGGCAGCGCAGCCGCGAACGACGACAGCGTCGAGGTGCAGACGTTCGAAGCCGCGGGACGCGTCGGTCTGGCGCTCGCTGGCGGCAGCGATCCCGAG
>JBBSJC010000024.1:0-29864 GCA_038257655.1 Polyangiales bacterium
AGTAGTTCTCGGGCAAGCCAAAGACGCGAATGTCCGCCACAAGTTGCGCAATGCTGTCCAAGGTTTCGATCTGGAGCGGGAACGAATCGGCCAAAAACCGGTGGGCCGAATCGAGCTCTTCCTCGGGCGCAGGCTCGCGTGTGATGCGCGTCAGATGCTCGAAAAAGCCATCTAAGGCCTCGCCGGTGACGGGATTGCGTACGGCGGCTGTAGCGCGGAAGGCACCCAGCTCCGGGCTCTCATCCACACGAGAGTAAGCGCCATAGGTCAAGCTACGCTTCTCGCGCAGGTCCATGAACAAGCGCGACGCAGCCGAACCGCCCAGCACCTGGTTGGCGACCATCAGCGGGATGTAGTCGGGGTCATTGCGCTTGAGCGCGAGGTTGCCGATCATGATTTGCGACTGCACCGAAGCTGGGCGATCGATCACCACGATTTCGCGCTTGTCACGCGCGGGTGGAGCCGCGTAGGTCGGTTCAGGGACCGGCTTGGGCTTCCACTTCCCAAACAGCTTCTCGCCCACTTCCTTTACCTGCTCAGGCGTGACGTCTCCCACGACCACGAGAAAGGCGTTGTTCGGCACGAAATGCGTCGCATGGAAATTCAGTAAGTCAGTTCGCTTGACCTTCTTGACCACCTCGACCGTCGTGTCGTACTGACCGTAAGGGTGCTCGCCATACAGCTCGCGCTGAAACTGACGCCGTGCAAGCCAGCCCGGACGATCCATCTTGAGCTTGAGCTCGTCGATCGTGCGCGTCTTGAGCTTTTCGAGCTCCTTGGGCTCGAACGCGGGCGTGAGCGCCGCTTCGGCCATGAGCGCAAGCGCAGGCTCCAGGTGCTCGCTCATCGCGTTCATGCGAATGCGCAGGGTCTCCGTGCCCGGCACCGCACTCATGTGCGAGCCCAAGAACTCGATCGCCTCCGCGAACTCCGCCGCGTTCTTCTTCTTCGTTCCCTCTTTGAGCATGTCTGCGACGATGCCCGACAGGCCCTGCAACCCCTTGGGGTCGGTCGCACCGCCGCTCTGGATCACGAGCTCGAGGGTGACGATCGGTAGCTCCTTTTTCGTGACGACGTCGATGGTGAGGCCGTTGGACAGCGTGACATGGTTGATCGTCGGAAATTTGATGTCGCGGGGCGTGCTCGAGGGTGGCGGCGCCTGCTTTTCTGGCGTCGCTGTGACCGATGCGCTCGTGTCCTTGGCAGGCGTGGTCGATTGAGCAGGCGTGGAGCCGCCGCAACCTGCCACGAGAAGAGCGAGTGAGAGTCTGATCAAAGAGCGATTCATTTTGCACCTGCTTTGGCGCTGGCTGCTTTGGCGCTGGTGGCTTTGGCGCTGGGCTTGCCTTCACTTACGCCGGGTTTCTCTTGATTGGTGACCACGTCGAGCACTGTGCGATTGCTGGGCGCAAAGTAACGTCCGGCCACGCGCTTCACGTCGTCGGCAGTCACCGCCAGATACTTATCGAGCTCCGTGCGTAGCAGCTCCGCGTTGTCGAAATACAACTCAAAGGTGCCGAGCACGAGCGCGCGACTCAGGTTCGACGAGAGCCCGAACACAAACGACGAACGCATGCGGTTTTTCGCTTTTTGCAGCTCGCGTTCGGAAAGGCCGTTTTTGGCGATGTCTTCGATCTCTGCGTAAATCAGCTCGCGTGCGGCTTTGGCATCCTTACCCTCGGCCATGACTGCCCACACGGAAAACACGTCGGGCCCCCGTCGCGAATCAGCGCCAACGTTCAAGCTCGACAGCATCTCGCGCTTCTTCACGAGCTCCTGATACAAGCGCGACGACTCACCATCGCCGAGCGCCATCGCCAGCAGATCGATGGGGTAGTGATCGGGGTCGCGATCGGGCGGGATGTGATAGGCGATGTGAAACGCCGGCAGCTGCGCCAGCTCGTCGATCATCGTCTCAGTGCGCTCACTCGTTTGCGGCGTCAGCTCCCCAGGCGTGTACGCAGGACGAGGGCGTGCGGGGATGCTGCCGAAGTACTTCTCGACCAAGGCCAGTGCAGCGCTCGGCTCAAAGTCACCACTGAGCGCAATCACCGCATTGTTCGGCGCATAGTAAGCATCGAAGAACTCCTGGACGGCCGACAGCGGCGCGTTCTCAAGATCCTTCATCTCGCCTATCGTCGAGTGAGCGTAAGGCCAGTAGTCACCGTAGGTCAGCTCGTTGATGCGCAACCACGACTTGGCGTAGGGCTGGTTGTCGTAGCTCTGGCGCCGCTCTTCCATCACGGTCTGACGCTGATTTTCGAAGTTGGCCTGGGTAATCGCGAGCGACTTCATGCGATCGGCTTCGAGCCACAGGCCGAGCTCGAGCTCGTTGGATGGCAGCGTCTCGTAGTAGTTGGTGCGGTCCTCGCTCGTGGTGCCGTTCATCTCACCGCCGCGATTGAGGATCAACTGAAAGTGCTCGCCCTTGGCTACGTTCGCCGAGCCCTGGAACATCATGTGCTCGAACAGGTGCGCAAACCCCGAGCGGCCGCGTACCTCGTTGCGCGAGCCTACGTCGTAATAGATGGCGATGCCGACGGTTGGAATCGAGCGGTCAGGGCTCATCACCACGCGCAGCCCATTCTTGAGCGTCGCCCGCAAAACAGGCAGCTCCGAGAGGGAGCTTGTGACTGGCTGCGAGGCTGCGGTGGCAGGCATAGCAGCGCGTGAGGTGGTGACTGCAGCCGCTTCTGGCTTTGTCTTAGGCGTCTCGTCCGCGTGGGCAGTGCTGCCGCCCAGCGATGCGAGAAGCGATACCAGAACTAGCCTTGCGGCTACGAATCGTTTGCTCATGCTTTCTCCTCGGCGTTGATGTGAGAAGCCGTCCGCGCATACCATGCCCCTTCGGTCACGGCCAAACGTTGGTGACTCCTCAAAGATTCCCGATTTGCATCGCTTGCATGTGATGCCGGCGTACCACACAAGCCGCCCACTCTTTTCGTGCACTGAACGGATGGTCCCTGAAGATGACTGCAGCAGTTCTTTCGATCGGTACGGAGCTCACCCGCGGCGAGCTGGTCAACAGCAATGCAGCCTGGATCGCGGAGCAACTCACCATGCTCGGCTTCGAAGTCTGCGAGCATGCCACGGTCGATGATGACGTGGCGCGCATCATCGAAGTCATCCGCCGCCTGGCGGCGCGCTCGCGCGTGCTGATCTGTACCGGCGGTCTCGGTCCGACGACCGACGATCTCACCACGCAGGCCGTCGCGCAGGCCCTCGCTAAGCCGCTCGTACGAGATGATGCATCGCTTGAACGCATCCAGCGCTTTTTCGCCGCGTTCGGCCGCACCATGTCTCCGAGCAACGCCAAACAAGCGGACTTTCCCGAGGGCGCTCTGGTTCTGCAGAACGATGTGGGCACCGCACCGGGGTTCAGCGTGCGGCTGGGCGAGTGCGTGATGTTCTTTACGCCAGGCGTGCCGCGCGAGATGAAACACCTGTGGGACGACCGGATCGTGCCGCGTATCGCAAGCCTTGCTGAAAGAACCAGTGCCCAGCTTCATTTGCGCACCTTCGGCTTACCTGAGTCACAGCTCGGCGACCTGTTGTCTGATATCGAAGAGCAGTTTCCGGGCGTCACCCTCGGCTACCGCGCCTCGATGCCCGAAATCGAAGTCAAAGTTCTCGCGCGGGCCCACGAGATTCAGGCGGCCGAAGCGCTCGCAGAAAGAGCGGCCTCTGCCGTGCGCAATCGTTTGGGCGACATCGTGTTCGGTGATCGCGAGAGCACGTTCCCAGGCGCCGTCGGCCGCACCTTGCGCGAACGCGGGCTCACGCTGGCCGTCGCTGAATCATGCACGGGCGGCCTGGTCGGTGAGATGCTGACCAGCGTGCCCGGCTCGAGCGAGTACTTGTTGCTCGACGCAGTCGTGTACTCGAATCGCGCCAAGACCAGCGTGCTCGGCGTAAGCGAGGAGACCTTGCGCGGCTACGGCGCAGTCAGCCAAGAGGCGGCAACGGCGATGGTGGAAGGCGTGCTGCGCATTTCAGGCGCTGATCTTGGAGTGGCGATAACGGGCATCGCCGGCCCAGACGGTGGCACGGACGAAAAGCCCGTCGGAACAGTATGGCTCGCAGTCGGCAGTCGCGAAGGCGCACGCATCGCGCGCCACTTTCGTTTGTCCGGCGACCGCCAACGCATCCGCATGTTGTCGGCTTACTTTGCGCTGCGCATGGTGCAGCGCTTAGCGCAGGGCCGCAAACCGTAAGGTTGGTTGTTTTCGCGTGTCTCACGCGGCTACTGAATATCGATCACCCCGGGCTCATCGAGCGCAGCTGAGCGCGATGTGCCAGGTTTGCGCCCATGTCCGCCTCTCCTCTGCAGACACCCGTTGTCGCAACGTTTGGCCCGCGCAAACTCCTGTGGGTACTGCCATGCATTGTCGCCGCTCCCTCCGCGCTGCGGATAGGCTTCGCGCTCAGCTCACCGTCGTACCGCGAACTGTTTCCGCCGCTCGGCATCGCTTATGCCTTTGCATTGGTGCCCGTATGGGTCCTGGCGCGGCTGCTAAGCAGTCTGTGGCGTGCGCCTACTCTGACGGTCCAGCAGGACGCACTGGTTGTACGGGCCTCCGGCGCCACACGCAAAGTGCCCTGGACTGAAATCCGCGACTGGTCGATCAGCAATGGTGGCCGGCTGCGCCTCGATGTCGCCGGGGAACGCTTGCAGGTTCAAGGGGTAACGGTTCGAGACCGGCAGTCTCTTCTGACCACCTTGTCGAAGCACATCGGGCGCGGGCCGCAGCTCGAGCTAGGCCTGACCTCGGAGCCCGCGCGCCGCGCGGATGCAGCCGTGGGTCTTTGCATGATCGTCGTGCTCGCACTGTTGATGCGAGAACAGTGGACGTACTTTGCGCTTGCGTTTGCCGGCGCGGCTGCTTTTCTGGCGTTAGTCGCTGCGCTTTTTCGTCGACCGCGCGCAGTGTGGACGCAGTCGTGGACGCTGGCGCCTTTGATGTTCTGGGCCATCACCACGCCATGGATGTCCCTACGCCCCCATCCGAGCCCACTCGACGCGACTGCCGTGGCATTGACAGCGGGCACGTTCCTTGCGATCGCGATGTTGGCCCTCGGCATCTTGCCGCGCGTGCGGCGCGAGAAGCCGACATGAGTGTTCAGCAACAGGGCGGAACGCTTGGCACACGCGCGTCCAACCAGCCGCCACCGCTGCCAAGCAAGCGCGCGCGTAGCAATCAAGTGGTCCAGTTCTCGCCCCGCGGCCACGAGCGAGTTCCGTTCATCCCCGTGGTGGCGATCGTGGTTTCCGTGTGGGTGAGATCCGCCTTTTCGCAACCTTGGACGGTGCCCTTCCTGTTTGCGCTGTCGACGCTCCTTTGGCTTTCCTATCGAGCGCTAGTTCGGATGTGGTGGTGCAAGGCGTTTGTCACGCCCACCCATTTGCTCGTCACCTCGGTCAAGGGCTGGGAGACCTTACCTTGGTGCGACATGGAGGCATGGTCGGTTGCCTTCGACGGAAGCCTATCGATCTGCGTACGGGGCCGCAGCGCGCCCGTTCGTTTCAGCATCGCCTTGTTCCACGAGCCTCAGGCATTTCTAGGCGCGCTCAGTGAACGCATTCAGGCGCCGCTGGGTGTGGGTCTGCAGGCCCTCCCTAGTCTCGCCCTGCCGATCGAGTTCGCAATAGTGTGCGTTGGGGCGGTGAGCAGCGCGCTCTGCCTGATGTCTAGGCTCCCTCTGCACTACCTATTCGCGGCTGCCCCTTTAGGGGTGGGGCTCCTCGCTTTGAGGTGGCGACGGACCCAGCGCAAAGCGAAATCCGAGGTGGATCCGCTCTTCACCACGGGGGGGACCATCTGGTTATGGGCGTTCATGGCGCCACACGCTTCGTCTGGCGTGCCGGCGCAGCTAGGGGTGGCGACGAGTGTGCTGGTAATCGCGACCGGCGGGATGATGTTGACCTGGCACGTCGTGCGCTGGCTCCAGCTCCGCCGGCCAAATTTGTTTACTCGACCCCTGTACAAATGAGCACCTATCCAGCATGCTCGCTTCCAGAACGAAGAGGGAAGGGTGAGGGGCATGCAGAAAGACGCCAATCGCGAAAAGGCGCTTGAGCTAGCGCTCGGCAGCATCGAGAAGCAGTACGGCAAGGGCGCGATCATGCGTCTCGGCGTCGGGGATCACGTGGAGGTGGCTACCATCTCGACCGGCGCCACATCCCTCGATATTTGTCTGGGCGTGGGCGGCTATCCCCGTGGCCGCATCATCGAAATCTTCGGGCCGGAGTCAAGCGGCAAGACCACGCTTACGCTGCACGCGATAGCGGAGTGTCAAAAGGGCGGCGGCATCGCGGCCTTCATCGATGCCGAGCACGCGCTCGATGTCACCTACGCCAAGAAGCTGGGCGTCAACGTCGAAGAGCTGCTCGTCTCGCAGCCCGACCACGGCGAGCAGGCCCTGGAGATCGCCGACATGTTGGTGCGCTCGGGCGCCGTCGACTTGATCGTAATCGACTCGGTCGCAGCGCTCGTGCCCAAGGCCGAAATCGAAGGCGAGATGGGCGACAGCCACGTCGGCCTGCAGGCGCGCTTGATGAGCCAGGCCCTGCGCAAGCTGACGGCCACCGTGCACAAGTCCAACTGCATGATGATCTTCATCAACCAAATCCGCATGAAGATTGGCGTCATGTTCGGCTCCCCAGAGACGACTACGGGCGGCAACGCGCTCAAGTTCTACTCGTCGGTGCGCCTGGACATCCGCCGCGTCGGTACGATCAAAGTTGGCGAAGACTCGGTCGGTAACCGCACCAAGGTCAAGGTCGTCAAGAATAAGCTGGCGCCACCTTTCATGACCTGCGAGTTCGACATCATGTTCGGCAAGGGCATCAGTCGCTCGGGCGATCTGCTCGACCTTGCTTCGGAGCTCAAACTCGTCGACAAGTCCGGGGCTTGGTATAGCTACAGCGGTGAGCGCATCGGCCAGGGTCGCGACAACGCACGCAACTACCTCGAAGAGCATCCAGACATGTTGCGCGACATCGAGCGCAGGGTGTTCGAGGCCAAGGGGCTCAAGTCGCGTGACGCTGCACCCGCCGCCCCCGAAGAGAAGGCCAACGGCAAAAAGCAAGACGCTGAAGGCAAGCGCGCCCGCGCCTGAACGCCTACGCATGCGCTCACTTCCGTGCGCCTTCATGGCGCGCATGCGCATCATGCGTGGGTCAATCGCCTTACTGTGCGTGCTATGGCTCAGCGGCTGCGCTGGATCGCCACCACCAGCGCAGGCGCCCGAAGTTCGATCTCGGCCGAGCGCAGGCCCTTTGATTGCGTTGTTGCCGCCGGGGCCAGAGTTTGTGCTGCTGGCTCGCCCGCGCGCGCTCATGCAAGCGGAGGCTGCCCGCGTGCTGTGGCGGACGCTGGTCACCGAAGACCGTGAGCGCGCTTTTGGCGAGCGCACCGGCGTCGATCCGCGTTCAGTCGAAGAGCTTGCCGTGATCGCGGTGGGTGCCGAGGGCTACCTGCTGCTAGCGCGTGGCGCGTTCGATGCCGACGCTATCGTGCGCGCTGCGGGCGATAGGCTCGCTGTACCCGACGTGGCGAGCGACGAGCCTATTTTGCGGAGAGAGGGACTGGCGGGCGCAGGGCGTTACGCCTACGCCGCGCTCGACGAGCATACGGTCTTGGTCGCGAAAGATGCTGAGCCCGCGCTGATCGCTGCGGTGCTCGAGCGTCTCGGCCGTGCTCAGCCGGTGCGGCTTCTTGACACACCTGATGCCAAAGCTCTGCACGCAGCTCACCGGAATGCGCCGCTGGTGTTACTCGCCCCGCATGGTCTTGCACTTCCGCCCGGCACAGCCGTGGCCTTGCTGCTGGAAGAAGCACGCGCGCTCGCGCTTAGCATCACGCCTGCTGAAACAGCGCTCCAGGTCGCGATCGGACTGCGCGGCACGTTCCCGGATGGCATCGAGCAGAATCTTCACAGCTGGGCGCGAAGCGTGGGTGAGAGCGATCTCGGACGCGCGTTGGGACTGATGACGTTCGCAGATCGGCTCGAAGCTCAGTGCACGAAAGAGGGCGTCGACATGCGCGGAAGCATCGATGCAGCGGAGCTGGTAAGCGGGGTGCGTTTGCTGTTTTTCGACGGAATGCGCGAGATCTTTGCCGGCGATTGAGTGGGCCAAGGGCGTCGCGTCTGCTACACCACGCGTCCATGGCAAACCTGAGCGATAGCCTGTTTCGAGTTGGCGATCGCGCGGTCTACCCAGCCCACGGCGTTGCAGAAGTTGTCGCTGTAGAGAGCCGCGAAATCGCCGGCAGCCGCAAGGACTTCTACATTCTCAAGGTCGTGAACTCCGAGATGAAGCTCATGATCCCAGTCGACGGGGCAGAGCGCACTGGGCTGCGTGGCGTGGTCAGCGAAGAGGTCGCCGAGGAAGTCTTCGCCATTCTGAAGGCGCACGAGATCGCGGTAAAGCCCGGCCCCTGGAACCGCCGGTTTCGCGAGTACACCGAGCTTGTCAACAGCGGACGCCTGACTGAGGTGGCCAAGGTGTATCGAGACCTTTGGCGCATTCGTCCTTCGCGCGAGCTCTCTTACGGCGAGCGGCGTTTGCTCGAGCAGAGCAAGAACTTGCTCGTCGCCGAGCTTGCGCTGGTGCGTGCCTGCGAGACGGGATTGATCGAAACAGCGCTCGAAGGCGCTGTCGCTCTCGCGTGAGAGAAGCGTAGAAACAGTCAGGCGGAGTCTCATGGATCTGAGTTGGCTCAAGCGCGATGCAGCAGGGCTCGTCACCATCGTCGTGCAGGATAGGCTCACGGGCCTCGTGCGCATGGTGGCCCACGCGGATGATGCCGCTCTTGAAGCCACGCTCAACACGGGCTTGGGCCACTTCTACAGTCGCTCACGGCAGCGCATGTGGAAGAAGGGCGAAGAGAGCGGTCACGTGCTCCACGTGCATGAGATCTGGGCGGACTGCGACAGCGATTGCGTGATCTATCTCGTGGATCCACACGGGCCGAGCTGCCACACCGGACGCGACACGTGCTTCTTCGCGCGTATCGATGCCAGCGGCACGCGTGTCGAGCAGACTTCTCAGCAGGCCGGCTCTACCTTTCCGCGCTTATGGAGCGAGCTCGAAGCACGGCGCGATGCAGCCTCCGAAAAGAGCTACACGCGCTCGCTGCTCGACAAGGGCCCATCCAAGATCGCCGAGAAGATTCGCGAAGAGGGCCACGAGCTCGCGGCCGCAGTCGAGAACGAAACCCCCGACCGCGTTGTGTCCGAAGCATCGGACGTGATCTACCACTTACTCGTGGGCCTGCTTGCACGGCAGGTGACGCTACGTGATGTGGCAGCGGAGCTTTCCCGGCGCATCGGGACTTCGGGCATCGACGAAAAAAACGCACGTAAGTAGGTCCTGCGCCAGCGACCGCAGGCCATCGACGACCTGACAGAAACGCGCGACTTCGTCAGGTGAACAACGCATCGCCTTGCCGGCTCGGAAGCTGACCTGAGCCTCAGTATTTGATTGTCCGTAGTCCGGGCCTCGGGCACTGTGCGAACGTGTGCGCTCGGTGGAGGTAGGAATGGCTCGGACAGCAGCAAAATCCGCGTTTCTTTTGGTGTGCTTAGCGATGTTTGCCTGCGCGGGCGACGACGCTTATCAAGGCGCAGACTCCGAGCAGACCGACGACGCAACCGGCGCTGATCGTCCCTTTCAGGCACGCGGCAGCGTCGAGCAGATCCATGTCTGGCGCGCGCTGCCTGGCTCCGATCTCGAAGTACTCGATGGCTCCGACCAGATCGTCGCACGAGGCACCGCAGACGAGCAGGGCAGCTTCATCTTTCGTAAGCTCAAACCTGCCAAGGGTTATCAAGTGCGCTTTGCCAGCTCGCTTAGCCCGCAGAGCATGCTGCAGAGCGTCAAGGGCTTGCGCGTGCTTTCACCGAGCGAGAGCCTGCCTGATGATTCGTTCTACGCCGAGCAGGAATTAAAGCCGGGCTTTGGTTACATCACTACGCGCGACGGAACCAAGCTCTCGGTGTTTGTCTCTTTACCAGGTCCGATCGAAAACGGGCCCTATCCCACGGTCGTCAACTACTCGGGTTACGATCCATCCAAGCCGGGGTCGCCGATCGAGGCCGGGCGATCGCAGTGCAGTCGCTTTCCTGTCTTGTGCGACGCGCCGCACGATCAGAGCGCGCTGATCGCGGGCCTGATGGGCTACGCGACCGTGGGCGTGAACATGCGCGGCACGGGCTGCTCCGGGGGTGCCTTCGATTACTGGGAAACGTTGCAGGTGCTCGACGGTTACGACGCGGTGGAAGTCGTGGCCCATCAGGGCTGGGTACAAGACGGTATGGTCGGCATGACCGGTCTGTCTTACCCAGGCATTTCCCAGTTGTTCGTGGCCCAGGCGCAGCCCCCTCATTTGGCAGCGATCACACCCATGAGCGTGATTGCGGACACGTCGAGCTCCACGCTCGCACCTGGCGGCATCTTCAATGAAGGTTTTGCATTTCGATGGGCAGAAGGCGTGCTCGAGGGCGCGCAACCATTCGGCAAGGGCTGGGAGCAAGACGTGGTTGCCGTGGAAAAGAAAGGCGCTTCAGGCGCTTCCATTTGCGAAGAAAACCAGCTGCTCCATGGCCAGTACGTCGACGCCATCGCCAAAGCCATGGAAAACCAATACTACACCGACGAAGTAGCGGGCCCTATCGACCCGACTACATTCGTCAAGAATATTGACGTTCCGGTGTTTCTCACGGGCCAATGGCAAGACGAGCAGACGGGGCCGCATTTCGCAGCGCTTTTCGACCGCTTCGAGAGCGCGCCGCTCACGCGCTTTACCGTGACCAACGGCGCGCACCCCGATGGCTTTGCGCCTCAGACCCTGACTGAGTGGCAGACCTTCCTCGACTTCTACGTCGCCAAAAAAATTCCGGTCATAGACAGTGCGCTGCAGGCGCTCGCGCCCCTCTTGTTCGTCTCCGTGTTCGAGGAGGCGCTCGCGCTGCCCGACAGCCGCTTCGAGGCGTACACGTCGTTTGACGAAGCCCTGGCAGACTACGAGGCAGAACCTGCCTTACGCGTGATCTTCGAGAGCGGCGCCGACCCTACGCTCAACAAGAAGGGCGCCCCGAAAGGCACCTTCGACGCGCTGTTCACTGCTTGGCCGGTGCCGGGCACGGTCGCCCAACGCTGGTACTTTCAGCCGGATGGCTCACTCGCCGGCGACAAGCCGCAGGCTGACGGTGGCGCTTCGTCGTTCGCGCACGAGGCAGCGTCGGGTCAGCGCACCACGCTCGCCGCGGACGTCACGAGCACGGACGAGGTCTGGAAACCGCAGCCCCGTTACGATTACCGCCCGCTGGTTCCCGACAAGGCTGTGGCCTTCCTAAGCGAGCCTCTGGCTGAGCAACTCGTGATGATAGGCCACGGCAGCATCGACTTGTGGCTCAAGTCGACAGCGCCCGATGCCGATCTGGAAGTGAATCTGACCGAAGTGCGCGCAGACGGCAGCGAGAGCTACGTGCAGAGCGGCTGGCTGCGCGCAAGTCAGCGTGCCTTACGTGACGACGCCACGGAGCTGCGGCCGACCCACACACACCGCGAAAAGGATGTTGCGCCCCTGCCCCCAGGCCAATGGGAGCTTGTGCGTGTTGAGCTCATGCCCTTTGCGCACATCTTTCGGAGCGGCTCGCGCATACGCTTATCTGTCGATACGCCGGGTGACAGTCGCGCCGCCTGGAAGTTCATCCTGCTCGAGACCGCGGCCGATACCGTCCACAGCATCGCACATGACCAAGAGCACGCCTCGAGTCTGGTGTTACCCGTCATACCCGGTGTCGATGTGCCGACGAGTCAGACCGCCTGCAATCAGCTGCGGGCTCAGCCGTGCCGCGACTACGTACCTTACTTGAACACTCCGATGTGAGGCTCAGTGCTTCCGGTCGCAAGGGCGCCTGTGTTCAACGCTGGCCCCGGCTACGCCTGCGCTGGCGTGGCACTCAGTTCAGGCCGGTGCGTGTTGGCGAGGCGCTGTCTTCGACTCGCCGAGCGTCCTCGGTGCGGAGCGTACCGTCGCTTCGTGAACCGTCTTCGTTGCGCCCACTGTCTTCGTTCCGCGCGTTGCGCTCACTTCGCCCAGAATCGGGGCCAAGCTCTGGCGCCAGGGGGACCGAGCTCGGTCGCGCTGCCCCAGGCTTGAGCACATGTTCCTTTGAGGCCTGAGCTTTCGGCTGGCGTCGCTTGCGCGCGGCGCGTTGTCTCTTCGGTTCCTGGCCCTGGCTCTCCGCTTCCTCGCGCTGTGCGATTTCAAAGCGCTCCTGGGTCAGCGTGATCATTTGCTGCTGACAGCTGCGCTTGGATTCTCCCTCTTGGGGGCTGCGCTGCACGTAGCTGCCGTCGGGCAGCATTTCCCAGGCCGCGCGTCGATCGGCAAGCTGCATGTCGAGCACGCGCCTCAGCTCCGCGCGCAGCTCCGTTGGCTCGATCGGAGTGAGCACTTCCACGCGGCTCTCGAGATTACGCGTCATGAGATCTGCAGAACCGATGAAGTACTCCTCGGCTCCGCCATTGCGAAAGTAGAAGATGCGGGCGTGTTCGAGGAAGCGCCCCACGATACTTGTCACGTTGACGGTCTCGGATAGCTCGGGCACGCCGGGACGCAGTCTGCAGGTGTCTCGCACAATCAAGTCGATTTTGACCCCTGCCTGCGACGCGCGATACAGGCTGCGCACCACGTCTGGGTCTTCAAGCGCGTTCATCTTCATCTGGATAAGCGCCGGGCTTCCAGCGCGTGCAAGCGCGGCTTCGCGCTCGATGCGCACCAACAAGCCTTCCTTGAGCATGTGGGGCGCGAGCAAAAGCTTCTGAAAACGTCGACGCGGATTGGCGCCCGTCGTCAGGTAGTTGAACAGCTCCGTGACGTCGCTGCCCAGGGCATCATCGCAAGTGAAGAAACCAAAGTCTGTGTAGAGCTTGGCCGTGCCTGCGTGATAGTTGCCCGTGCCGATATGCACGTAACGCTTGAGCCCGGCTGCATCGCTGCGGACGACCAGCGTCACCTTCACGTGCGTCTTAAGGCCGACGATCCCGTAGGTGACGTGAATGCCCGCAGACTCGAGGCGGCTTGCCCAGCGGATGTTGGCTTCTTCGTCAAACCGCGCCTTGAGCTCGACGACGACGGTAACGTGCTTACCATTGCGTGCCGCTTCGATCAGATGCTCGACCACGTTCGTTTCCGACGAGGTGTGATACAGCGTCATTTTGATCGCGCGCACGCGCGGATCGATCGCTGCCTCGCGCAGGAAGCGTTCTACGGAGGTAGAAAACGCATGATAGGGATGGTGCACGAGAATCGAGCCGGCATCGTGCACGGCCTGAAAGATGTTGATTGCATCTGCAAGCATCGGATGATCGACCGGACGGTGCGGCTTGTAGTGAAGCTCCGGGATCGGTAGCGCCGCAAGCTCGTGCAAGTCGCGCAGCGCGAGCATGCCGTCCACTTCCGACACGTCGCGCGGATCATGTAGCTCGAGCTCGTTTGCAAGCCGGCTGCGCCGCGCCGGATCCATGTCCGGGTTCACCTCCAAGCGCACGACGGGTGCGAACTTTCGTTCGCGTAGCTCGGCTTCGATCATCTCCAGCAAGTCATCGGCCTGCTCTTCGTCGTTCTCGGCGATAGCGTTGCGGGTGACGCGGAACAGGTCGCAGCTCTCGATGTTCATGCCCGGAAACAGCAGATCCAGATTGTGCGACATCACATCTTCGAGCGTGACGAAGTTGTGCCCGCCGCGGATGGCAATCAAGCGGGGAATACCGCTGCCCACCGGCAACTTCACCCGCGACAAAACATGGAAACCATCGAAGGGGTCGCGCGCGCTGACGAGCAGATTGAGCGATAGGTTCGACACGAAGGGAAACGGATGGGCCGGATCGATCGCCTGCGGGGTGACGAGCGGAAAGATGTTGTCGAGATAATGCTGACGCACCCACGTCTGGTCCGTGGCTTTGAGGCTTGCGTACGGTAAAAGGCGGATGCCGCGCTTGTACAGCGCCCGCAGCAGCTTTTCGCGCGCCTGTTCGGCCTCGCTGTTCAGCGTGCGCACGGCCTCTTTGCATTCGTCGATCTGTTGACGCGGTGAGCGGCCGTCAATGGTGAGCTCGGACATCTCGGCGCCAACCTGCTGCTTGAGGCCGCCGATGCGCTTCATGTGAAACTCGTCTAGATTTGAACCGACGATCGCCAAGAACTTGATGCGCTCGAGCAACGGGTTGCGCCGGTCCTTGGCCTCGTGAAGCACGCGGTGCTGGAAGTTGAGCCAGGTAAGCTCACGGTTTAGGTAGTAGCCAGGGTGCTTGAGCTCAGCTACGACGCGTAGAGCGGTCGCCTTGGGGAGGGTGGCGGCTTTCTCTTCACTCATCGCCGTCATCGCGGGCGGAAGTTTCGAGAGTCCTTCGCCCGGTGGCGTTTTTACACTCAACATGCCTATCCTCTGGGCGCTATCTATGCCCCCTGCGTCTATGCCAATTGTAGCGCAGTTTCGTGGCGTTCTCGTGGAGAGCCTGTGACAACACAACTTCAGCCCGGGTTGGTAGCCGCGGTCGACCTCGGCTCGAACAGCTTTCACATGGTGATCGCGCGCCTCGTCGATGGACACCTACATGTGGTCGACCGCATGCGAGAGCGCGTGCAGCTGGCAAGCGGGCTCGGTCAGGATGCCATCTTGAGTCCCGAAGCCGAAGCGCGCGCCCTGGCATGCCTGCAGCGCTTTGGTCAGCGTCTTTTGGGCATGCCCGGAGAGTGTGTGCGCGCCGTGGGCACGAACACGTTTCGGAAGGCGCGAAACCGGCGCGTCTTTTTGCGACGTGCCGAAGCCACGCTCGGTCACAACATCGAGGTCATCCCAGGCCGTGAAGAAGCGCGCATTTTGTTTCGCGGGGTAGCTCACGACCTGCCAGCCCTCGAGGGGCGGAGGCTCGTGATCGACATCGGCGGTGGCAGCACCGAATGCATTCTGGGCGCAGGTGAAGAAGCGCAACGCACCGATAGCCTGCAGATGGGCTGCGTCGCTTACACTGAGCGCTTCTTCGGCGATGGTAAGATCACGCGTGAGCGCTTCAAGCGCGCGAGCTTGAGCGGACGCCTGGAGCTTGAGCCGATCGAAGGCATCTACCGCGGCATTGGCTTTGTTGAAGCGGTCGGATCATCAGGAACCGTCACCGCGATCGAAACGATGGCCCGCGCGCTGCCGGGAACCTACGAGGGCATCACGCTGCAGGGCATCAAGCAGCTACGAGACGCGATGATCGCCCAAGGCAGCATCGATAAACTCGACTTGCCTGGTTTATCACCTGATCGCCGCAGCGTGATCGTCGGTGGTCTGGCGATCCTGCACGCCGCTTTCAAAAGCTTTGCTGTTCCGCGCATGCGCGCCTCGAAATCTGCCTTGCGCGAGGGGCTGCTACTCGAGCTGGTCGGGCGCTTGTCAGACGAAGAAGACGTGCGCGAACGAACCGTGTCGCGGCTTTGTGAGCGCTACGCAGTCGATCGCGAGCAGAGCACGCGGGTGGAGAGCACCGCGCTCGGGCTTGCAAAGCAAGTTGAAGGATTGTTCGACCTGAGCCCGCGTGAGTTGCGGATGCTCCGCTGGTCGTCGCGACTACACGAGATGGGGCAGGCGTTGTCGTTTGGCGGCTATCACCGGCACGGCGCTTACCTGATCGCGCACTCGGATTTGCCCGGTTTCAGCGAACAAGGCCAAGCTTACTTAGCAGCGCTCGTCAGCGCCCATCGCCGCCGCCTCGATCCAGAAAAACTCGCATTGTTGCGACAAATCGATGGCGAGCGCGCGCTGCGGATCGCCGTGCTCCTGCGTCTTGCCGTGCGCATCAACCGCGGCCGTAGCACCGAGCCGATGCCGATCCCGATCGTGCGCGTGGTAGGCCCTGTGTTGGAGCTTGCGTTCCCGGTGGGCTTCCTCGATGCGCGGCCGATGACACGGGCCGACTTCGACGAGGAGCGCGAGTTGCTGCTGCCAACCGGGATCGAGCTTGTGGCCCGCTAGCGGGGTCGCGCCGCGCTGCGTCTTACTGTCTGGCGCATGCGGTCAGCGCTGCCGTATGCCCGACTGCTACTTCTTTTTGGAGTAGGGATTGAGCGTGTCGATCTCAGTCGGCTTCAGGCGCGGCTTGACGAACTCGATGTCCGCCCCCGGTGCGAGAGGCTGGGCGACTGGCGCAGGCGCAGGCGCAGTGTCGACGGTAGTCGCGGGTTCCTCCGTGCTTGGCGCCGGGCTTTCGCTTTCGGCGCGCGAGCCACCACCCCCACCACCGCCACGCCGCACGCGAGGCTGGGGCTGTAAGACGATCTTGATCGTCTGATCCTGACTGTAGTCGATGAGCTTCTTGTACGGTTGATAGCCCCGGGCGGTCGCTTCCAGGTGATGGAGCGCCGTGCCGCGTCTGAACTCGCCAGAAAAGGGGACGGGCACCTCGGCGCCGTCGAGCGTGACCCGCGCATCGCTGGGCCAGGTCTTGACGCCGATCAGCACAGTGGGCTTGATCGTGTCGTCGCGCGTCGCTTCGCCAGCTGACGGTTCCTGCTTGGTGGCACCCTGCACGCCGACGGCTTCGGTGTTCCTAGCTGCTCTGTTATCCGTGATCGGCGCGGCCGCATTCGCGCGCTGGTCAAGCTCGCGACGCGGTACAAGCCAAACCAGAGCGACCAAGGCCGCCACGGCGAGCACGATCGCAACGCCGATCAGACTGCGGGGCTGCGCCGCCTTGGGCTGCAGAAGGACGGGGATGCTCTGCGCTGCGCTGATCTCCAGGTCCCGGTTGCCGCGCACACCCGAGGGTGTGATCGTGTTGCTCACGCCGAGATGCGGAAGATTGCCGGTGCTGCCGCTCGGGGGCCTGTTTGACCGGGCCTCGATCTGTTGATCAATGAGCTTGTGCATGGTGCGCCGCTCTTCTGCGAACAGCGAATTCATCGACTCCGAGAGGCTTTTGGCGCTCGGTCGATGGCCTGTCGACGCGATGTAAGCATCGAGCGCGTCTGCAAACGCACCCGCGTCGGGCCAGCGCTGGGCCGGATCGAGCGCTATCGCGCGGTCGATGACGACCGCAAGCTCCTCGGCGACGTCGGGCTTGAGCGCGCGAACCTTGGCCTCGCTGCCGACCAGACGCGCATGGATCTTGCTCACTTCGGCGATCTTGCGCCCGCCAGCGAAGCGTTGACCGGTCACGGCTTCCCACAACATGATGCCGAGCGCGAAGATGTCCGCGCGATGATCGACATTGTCGCCACTCAGCTGCTCGGGCGCGATGTAGTCAAGCTTGCCCTTGATCACGCCAACCTGAGTCTTGTGACCGGCGTCGTAGGTCTTCGCGATGCCGAAATCGAGCAGCTTCACCTGACCGTCGTAGGTGATGAAGACATTTTGTGGGCTTACATCGCGATGAACGACACCGAGCGGCTCGCCTTTGTAGTCAGCCAGCTCGTGCGCATAGTGTAGTCCGCGCGCCGTCTCCGAGATGATCCGCAGCTCTTCGCAGGGCGCAAGACCGACTGCGACCATGCGCGCCTGGAGCGTCCGAAAGGACTGACCGTCCAGGTACTCCATCGCCAGGAAATAGCGGCCGTCGACTTCACCAACTTCGTAGGTGTGAACGATGTTCGGATGAACGACCCGGGCGGCAAGCCTCGCCTCATCCCAGAACAACTGCACGTTGTCTTCTGTCGCGGCTTCCGCGTCGTCGCGGTTCAGTACTTTGATCACCAGCAGCTTGTTAAAGCCTGCCGGTCCGGCCATCAGACCAAGGTATACCTTCGCCATGCCGCCCTCTGCGAGGGAAGCAATTAAATTGTACTTACCAATGGTCGTAAGCTTTAGGCTCTGTTCCACGATCATATTCTGGTCCGCCCGCAAGGACGAGGGCAGGGTAGTATTACACAACGGACAGCAGGCGTGTCCACCCCCCGAACATTGAGATATTGGTTATCTCTGCGCGAGCGCTAAGCGCGGGCCCTGATCACGTGTGATGCGATGTGCGCGACTCGACCGTGTGATGGCGTGTAACCTGGAAATACAGGTCATTTGGTTAGTCGATACGCGGGCGAGTTGTAGTGCGCGTCTCCTCACATCACATGATCGTGCGCACGCTTTTTCGCCAAAATGCCTCAGGCATGAGCGCCACTGTCTGCATCAGTCGCTTCATCTGCCAAGGGAACGCGATCACAGCATCTTTGCTGATGATCGACTGGGTAATGATTTCTGCTGCTGCTTCAGCCGAGACAAGAAAGGGCATGGGCTGCCCTGTGGTCTTGTAGTGATCGGTCATCTCACTGGTCACGAAGCCTGGGCGTACGTCGGTGATGTGTACCTGACTGCCCGAGAGATCGATACGTAAGCCTTCGAGGAAGCGGGAGAGGAACGCTTTGCTCGCGGTGTAGGCTGCCATACCGGGCAGTGCTCGCATGCCAGCCAAGCTCGATACACCGACGAGATGACCACGATTCCGGGCCACCATGCGGTCCAGCAGCGCTGTCAGAGTGGCTGCGGCACCGGTGACATTGACCGACAACATTTCTTCGCACTCGGCCCAGCGAAACTTCTGGGCGCGTCGATTGTTGGCAAGACCCGCGTTGGCGATCACGAGATCAATCCCTTGCATCACGTCGTCGGCACGCTGCATGGTCTCGAACACGGCCTTCGGCTGTCTGACGTCGAGCTCGAAAATCTGTGCGCGACCACCGCTTGCGCGAATGCGCTTGGCCACCGCCTCGAGCTGTTCGGTGCGTCTCGCGGCAAGGCCGATTTCGACGCCTTCTTGCGCCAGGCGCAGTGCCAGTGCCTTACCAATGCCACTCGATGCGCCCGTGATGAATGCGGTGCGTGCGTCCATAGGGCTCGCACTATAGCGGAAGGTCACGCATCGAAGGCGAGCAGACTTGTGCGCAATTGTTCGCGCTGCAGAGCGTCGAGCCCGGTCGTGAGCACGACGATGTAGCTTTTGCCTGCGAGCTCGGGCATCGCCGGCAAGGTGAGCGGCGGATACACGACGTGCTGCACCGCTTGCACGGCAATCGGCGTGGGCTCGTCGACAGCACTTACGATCGCTTTGAGCCGCAAGATGTGCTCGCCATGAAGCTGCGTAGTCAACGCAACCCACCATGAAAACGCCGGAAACTTGAGGGGCCGCTGCAAGCTGACCGCGATGCTTTGCACGTGCGTATGAGGGTCGGGATGCCCAGGCGCGTGCGTCGCTGAGGGGGCATGCGAGCCGGACTGGGGCACAAGAGAGCGCGTGTCGAGGTGACCGACGTTCATGATCTCCTGCGGCTCGATCGCGCCCAGTACCGCGCTGCGGATCGTGACGCCCGGCGAGATGAGTTCGATTTCCCTGCGTAGGGCTGCCTGTTGCGCAGCATCGACGCGATCGGTTTTCGTGATGACGACCCTGTCGGCGACGCTTATCTGTTTACGACATTCGACATAGCGCGCGAGAGACGTAAGGCCGTGCTCTGCATCGACCGTACACACGATGCCATCGACGTAGAAATGCTCGCACAACGCGGGGTGGGCCAACAGCGTGGCGAGGATCGGCGCTGGATCGGCAAGGCCCGTGGTTTCGATCACCACCCGGGTAAACGCGGGGATCTCGCCACGCTGTCGGCGCTGCCACAGCAATCCGAGTTGTTCGACCAGATCGCCGCGCAAGGTGCAGCACAGGCAGCCGCTTTCGAGCAGCACCAGCTCTTCGGTCACGTGCTGGACGAGCAGATGATCGATGCCGATTTCGCCAAGCTCATTGACTAACACCGCCGTGCCCGCGAACTGCGGACGGCTGAGCAGCGCACGCAATAGCGTCGTTTTACCGCTGCCGAGAAAGCCCGTCAGCACGCTAATCGGCAGCGGCTCTTCGTCATTTCCGGCCATGGCTGCAATCTAGCGGAGGTAATCGCTCACGTCTCGCGTAACGTTCGCGGCGGAACGAGCGAATCAAGACGCGGAGGACTTCGTGCGGATCGTGATCATCGGCAATGGCGTGGCAGGCATGGAAGCGGCCCTTGCGATCAAACAACGTGAGCCCGCAGCTGAGCTGACGATCGTCTCGGAAGAGTCCGATCATTTCTTTTCTCGGACCGCCTTGATGTGGGTGTTTACCGGGCAGATGAGCCATCGCGATATCGAGCCGTTCGAACGCGATGCGTATACGCGCTTTGGCATCGTGCGCGTGCGTGCGCGCGCCACCGGCATCGATGTGCCCGGGCATCGCGTGTTGCTCGCCGGTGGTTTGCCCGCGCTACCTTACGATCGCTTGCTGCTCGCGTGCGGCTCGCGTCCGAGGCCTGCGCCCTGGCCCGGCTCGGCGCTGCGCGGCGTTGGCTACTTCGTGACGCTACAGGACCTCGAGTGGATGGCTCGCGAGGTCTATCCTACAGGGCTTGCCGATCGTCCCCCGCGGCCAGACGCACACTTGGACCTTAGTCACGATGACTCACCCTACCGATTGCGTGCGGTTGCAGCCCACCAGCGCGGCCAGGTGGCCAAGCAGACTGCGGTCGTAGGTGGGGGTCTTATCGGGATCGAGGCCGTGGAAGTGCTGCACGCGGCCGGACACAAACCGCACTTTTTTGTGCGCGAGGAATGGTTTTGGCCGATGGCCCTCGACGCGCGCGAAGCGCGTTACATCACGCAACGCATGCAGGCGCACGGCGTGAACGTGCACCTCGAGCACGAGTTAGAGGCGTTCGAGGGCGACGAGCAGGGGAACCTGAAATGCGTGCGCAGCGACCGGGGTAGCTTCGCGGTCGATGCCTGCGTGGTCGCGATAGGCGTCATCCCCAACACGGACTGGCTCAAAGAGTCGGCGGTTCCGCTGACCAAAGAGGGCGGCATTTTGGTCGGACCGCAGCTTGCGACCGAGGCGGCCGACGTCTTTGCCGCCGGGGATTGCGCGGCGGTGCGTTGGTTTGACGGCAGCGTCAAGCCCGAGCAGCTCTGGTATACCGCGCGCGATCAGGGGCGGGTGGCTGCGCGCAGCCTGCTTGGCGACTCTGCTACTTACGCTCGCGGCACGTTCTACAATTCGGCCAAGCTGATGGATATCGAGTACACGACCGTGGGGCTCGTCAACATGAAGCTCGATGACGAGCACGATTGGTTTTACGAAGAACAAGGTAAGGTTCACAGCACGCTCCGCATCGTATCGCAGGGACAGCGTGTGATCGGCTTCAACCTGCTCGGCCGTCGTTGGGATCACAGCGTGCTCAGCGCCTTCATCGAACAGGAACGATCGTTACCGTGGGTGCTCGATAATCTGCAGCAGGCGACGTTTGATAGCGAGTTCGTGCCGCGCCTGCGGATTCCGCGGAATGTTTTGGCCGCAGCGAAGGGGCCCTGAGTCATGGATTTGCAAGGTCAAAATGGTCTGCTGCACACCTATCGCGAGGGCTTCAAGTCGCGCAACTTGCTCGCCGTCTTGATTTCGCTCGGACTGAGCGGTTTTTACCTCGCTCTGTACTTTACCGAGTGGTTCACGCCGATGTCGGTGGCGCTGGGCCTGAAAAACAAGTGGTTTCTTTACGGCCTTCTCTACAGCGTGGCGATGACCTTAGGGGCTATCGCCTACCTCAATAAACACGGGAACAGTCGCTACAATCAGATTCGAATTGTAGTCAACGTACTTGTCCAAGTGTTGCTGGCGTTCTCGCTACCCTTCGTCATGCTGCTTTTCAGCGAGAAGGACTACTACTTCAGCTACCTGTGGCCGCTCAAGATCGAGGCGTGGTACCCCGATACGATCTCCCAGTATCCGCTATACATCATACTCTACAGCGTGATCGCGTCCTTGATCATGGCGCCGGTGCTCGGACTCTTGTACGGCAAGCGCTGGTATTGTTCATGGGTGTGCGGCTGCGGGGGACTCGCCAATACGTTTGGTGATCCCTGGCGGCATCTGACGAGTAAATCCACGCGCTCCTGGCGTTTTGAGCAGGTTGCGGTGCACGGCACCATGCTTGTCGCTTTTGTCACCACGGCGATCGTCGCTGCAGACTTTTTCATCGGCGGGTCCCACCCGAGCTTTCACTCGTTTGCGGGCGAGCTGCGTGGTTATTATGGCTTCGTTGTCGGTGCCATGCTGGCCGGGGTGGCAGGCGTCGGGTTGTATCCGCTGCTCGGGCCGCGCGTGTGGTGTCGGAACTTTTGTCCGATGGCCGCGGTGCTGGGCATTGTGCAGAAGTTCGGTCGTTATCGCATTCACGTCAAACCGGACATGTGCATCTCGTGCGGCAATTGCAGCACGTACTGCGAGATGGGGATCGACGTGCGAGCCTACGCGCAACGCAACGAGAGCTTCACGCGCGCCTCCTGCGTCGGCTGCGGCATGTGTGCACACATGTGTCCGCGGGGCGTGCTCAAGCTCGAAAATGAGCGTTCGAGCTCACCAGACAAACCACGGGATAAGACCAAGCAACGTCTGCCCGTGATCAATTTCTAGTCCATCGGCAGCACGGAGGCGACGCCCATCCAGTGACCGGGGAAGGCCGGGCCGTGCCTCGGCTACTCCCTCGACGTCAGATGTGGCAGACCTAACTCTGCCCAGATGGCGGGAGGTTTCATGACAGCAAAGAGTGCGCTGGCGTCGTTCTTGAAGGTCGAGGTCGTCACCAAAGCGAACGTGTACTTCGACGGCAAGGTCGTCAGCCACACACTGCGTTTCGAGGACGGTAGCAAGAAGACACTGGGCTTGATCTATCCTGGCGAGTTTCACTTCGGGACAGCAGCGCCAGAGCTGATGCAAATCATCGCAGGGAGCTGTCGTGCCCGGCTCGATGGTAGCTCGGAATGGCATAGTTACGACGCAGGTACGGAGTTTCGCGTGCCCGGCCAATCTGGCTTTGACCTTGCTGTCGCCGAGGGCATCACCGAGTACATCTGTTCGTTTGAGTGAGGTGCGTGGGTGAGTGAAGCGCGTGAGTTACCTGGACCGGTAAAGGCTTGGATCGAGCCCGATCGCTGGGCCTACGTGCGCGCGTTTCCGCTGTATGCGCTGTTGTCGTTTCTAGGCGTGACGGGCTCGGTCGTGCTCGCGCTGGTCGTGCATCCTGGCTTTTGGGTGATCGCCACCTTTGCGATGTTCCGTCAGGCAAGCGCGGAGTCCGTGCTGCGAGAGCTGTGGCGCGAGGGGATGTTGCATCCGGGACAAGTGCTGCGCGAAGGGCGGCTTGCGACCCTGGTGCGGCTCGAGGGAGAAAAGGGTGTACAGGACGCGATCGTGATAAGTCGCGTACCGCGGCGCTGGCAAGGGGCTCATCCGCCCTGGGGTGGAGAGCGCGCGGCGATGGTGATCGCGGGCGAGCCGCCGCGCTTGCGTCCGTTGAGCGCAGACCTTGCCATGGGCGATAATCTGCGCGCCAAACGCGCAGCGGAGCGCATCCCGGAGGTGCAGTGGGATGCGTTGTCACGCGGTCTCAGTCAGCTCACACAGCCCCTGACCGAGGGCGTGCATCCAGTCGAGCTCGGCGAGCGGCCCTGGTACGGTACGCTGCACGACGTCGAGATCGGTGGCTCGCTGCCTGAGTATCTGAGTGACACGCGGCCTACGGTTTTCTGTGCAGGGCTACCGTGTGTCGAAGAGCCTGAGCTTGCGCCACGGGAGCGCGAACGCGTGCGCAATCTGAGGCGCCGCTCCCAGCGGTTCGTTGGGCTTTTCATCGCGCTTGCGTTGCTCCCGCCCGTGATGCTCGCTTTTTTCTTGCAGCGTTTCTACGGCCGCACAGAGGGCGTCATGCCCAATCTAATCGCGACTGCTGGTGCGCTCAGTCTGCTTGCGGCACCCTTACTGTTGTTCTTCGCTGCGTCGTCATGGCGCAAGGCGCGCGCTTATGGGCGCGATTTAGCGGAAGGGAAACTGCTGCGCTTCCTGGGGCAGATTTCCAGCTTCGACAGTCTTTCGCTCGACCCGGATTTGGCGATGCTGGCGCGGCGCGGCGTAGTCAATCCCGAGCCGGGGCAAGAGCAAGACATCCTTGTGCTGCGCCATGCATTGGAGCCGCTGCATGCCAACGGGCACTGGGTGAAGCCAGGTCTGTCGGTGCGCGTGGAGCATGTGGCCGTACCACCGGAAGAGCCGTTCAAGATGCCCCTTCCCAAGGAAGTGCGCGCAGACGTGAACGAAGCTGTGGATGTTGCTCGGCGCAGGCTTACGGAGCTCGAAGCGGCGGAGCTTTTGCGGCATTCGGCGGCGCTGAAAAGGCCGGGGCGCATCTTTTGGATTCTCACCGCGATAGCTGTGCTTGCAGTGTCCTCGTGGCATGGGCAGGGTTGGGTGTTTCCGCCCAAGCCGATAAGTTTGGTGCTGGCGCTCCTGGCCTGGGTGTTTGCCGCTTTCGCGACGTTCAAACGCTCGCGGCTGTCGGGCCTGCTCGCCGAAGATGCGGCCCTCGGCTGGGTTGTGACGGTGGACAGCGCAATCCATCACGACGATGACACGGAGCTGCCTGCGCGCGGCGTAGAGACCTTGCTCCACGCGCGCATGGACTGGACCGTGAACCGCCGGCCTGCCACCTGGCGCCGCTATGCAAGCCGCACCGAAGGACCGGTCTAGTACGGCTCTGCGCAGGGGCGGCTTCTGCGTGGGATCAGCGTGGCCTACGGTTGCGCGCGCGCTCGACCAATTGCGTCGCGCTGACGATCTGATCGGTGGGTAAGGGCGCTTCGGGCTGCACGGTGACGTGCTCGATCCCAAAATGCTCCTTGATCCTGTCTCCGACGGCGCGGGCCACCTCGGTGCCGTGGCTTTTACCGTCGAGCACCACGTGCACCATCACCGCCACGAACTGCTCTGAGATCGACCAGGCGTGCAGGTCGTGTACGTCCGCTACGCCGGGCGTTTCGAGCACCACGGTTTCGAGCGCCCGTAGCTCGATATTGGCCGGCACTCCTTCCATCAACACACTCAGGGTGCTGCGCACCAGCCGTGCTGCACCGACTAAAATCAGCACGGCTATCACGATCGAGGCGATGGCATCGGCGCTATTCAAGCCAGCCTTGAGGATCAGGATGCTTGCAACGATCGCAGCCACCGAGCCCGCGGCGTCGGACAAGACGTGCAAGAGCGCAGCGCGCACGTTCACATTCGAGTTGTGGCTGCCATGGCCGAGAATCCAGGCGGCGCACAGGTTCACCAAAAGGCCCAGGCTTGCGACGATCAGCATCGGCAGGCCTTGGATGTGGGGCGGCGCTCCGACGCGTTGAATCGCTTCGAGCAGCACGAACGCCGCGGTGCCGATCAAGACAAGACCATTGACTAAAGCCGCGAGAACTTCTGCGCGTCGAAAACCGAAGGTGTGCCGTGTGGTGCGTGCGCGGCCGGCGATATTTTGGGCAAACAGCGCGAGCGCGAGCGCACCCGCGTCGGTGAGCATGTGGGCTGCATCTGACAGTAGGGCGAGGCTGCCGGTGGCAAAGCCCGCGATCACCTCGACCACGAAGAAGCTCGCGGTTAGCGCCAGCGCTCCTTTGAGGCGCGCGACAGAGCTCGCGTCGGTGCCGCGCCCGTGCCCATGTCCATGCCCATGCCCATGCCCATGCCCATGAGCATGTCCGGACGCCGCTTGGACAGCGGGTGCGTGATCGTCAGCATCGTGATGGTCCGCGCCCATAGCGTGCGACTAGCTTACTGCTTGCCGCATGGTTTCGTCGCTACTTCGTCGTGCTGCAGCTGCTCGACGCGCTCACGCACGTGTTTGCGTAGGGCTTCGAGCTCGCTGGGATCCGCAGGCGTCATGATCAGGCGCGCGCCTTTGCCGACGTTGTCGACGCGTGCGCTATGGGCCACGTGTCCCGGGGCACGATGGGGCCGCGGCTGATTGTGTTTGTCTGCCATCTCCGCGACGCGGGCCCGCAGCTCGCTGACTTCATCGCGATCGGTGGAAAACACGATGACCGCTCCGTCGGCGCTATCTTCGTATGCGGCCTTCACGCCCACTTGGGACATCGGCCCTGCCCCTCTGTCCTCGCAAGCACCCTCGCCGTGAGCAGGGGCGGGGACTGATGCTGCGCGTGATGCGCATGACGAAAGGGTAAAGCAGGTCGCAACGGCGACAAAAGCGACGAATGTTAGGTTTCTCATCGAGTGTCCGTGGTCAGAGTGGTTAGAGCGAGCGTTCGATCGCCTCGACTAAACTCGATAGCACCTTGACGCGCGCGTATCGTTTGTCCTCGGCTTCGATCAGTGTCCACGGGGCGTGCTCAGTGCTCGTGCGCTCGACCATGTCGTGAACAGCTTGCGCGTAGCTGTCCCACTTCTTGCGGTTGCGCCAGTCATCTTCGGTAATTTTGAAGCGTTTGAAGCTGGTTTGCTGCCGTGCCTCGAAGCGCGCCAACTGCTCTTCCTTCGAGATCGCAAGCCAGAACTTCACGACGACGTTGCCGCTCTCCGTAAGCTGTTCTTCGAAATCGTTGATTTCGTCGTAGGCCCGCATCCAGTCTGCTTCGCTGCACAAGCCTTCGACGCGCTCTACTAAGACACGGCCGTACCAAGATCTATCATAAATCGCGACCTCTCCCCGGCGCGGCAAGTGTCGCCAGAAGCGCCAAAGGTAAGGTTGCGCGCGCTCCTCGTCGGTCGGCGCAGCGATCGGAATCACCTGGTAATCTCGGGCATCGAGCGCCGCCGTTACACGGCGAATGCTGCCTCCTTTGCCAGCGGCATCGTGGCCCTCGAAGACTGCGACGAGCGCGTGGTCGCGTTTGACCTTGCGGTGCCGCATCAGCAAGCTCAGCTTGCCCTGCCACTTTTCGAGCTCCATGTCGTAGTTCTTTTGGGATAGGCGCAGACTCAGATCCAAGCGATCGAGAATCAAAACCCCATCCAGCGGTGGCATCAAAGGGATCGTCTGCTCGGGAGCGACAATCTTTTTCTTTTTGGCATCGAGCCGGGCTCGGACGCTGTCGAGGATGGCGCGGGCGGTGGTGAGGTGGCGATAGTTTGCATCCTCACCCTCCACGAGAATCCAGGGGGCCTCCGCGATGCTCGTTCGTCTGAGGGTGTGCTCAGCTATCTTGCGGTACTTGTCGTAGAGCTCGAAATGCTTCCAGTCGGTTTCCGTTACACGCCAGCGCGTTGCAGGATCTTTTTGCAGGGTCTTGAAGCGACTTTCTTGTTTGTCTTTGGACAGGTGGAACCAGAGCTTGATCAGCAGGGCGCCCTCACGAACCAGCATTTTCTCGAGCTCCACGATCTCGTCGATGGTGTGATCTAGGTTGGCGTTCTTGCTGCGGCGCCCGTTGTGGACGCGGTCCTCGATTGGATCGGCATACCAGCCACCATATAAGATACCCATGCTGCCCTTGGGCGGCAGCACACGCCAGAAGCGCCACATGTCCGGTCGCTCTCGCTCCTCCTCGGTGGGCTTATCGAAGGCGTGGGTTTGAAGTAGACGCGTATCCAGCCATTTATGGAGAAAGTGGATCGTCTCGCCCTTACCCGCGCCATCCAGGCCGGCGATCATGATGATGACGGGAAAGCTTCCATGTTCCTTGAGCTCGTACTGGGTCTGTAGCAGCGCTTCACGCAGCTTCGGAGCTTCGCGTGCGTAGCGAGCTTTGCCGATCTTGTGCCCCAATTCGGCGGATTCAAACATGGTTAGGCCTCTTTGCTTGAGCATGCCACATCGGGCGCGGAGACTAGTCCTTCGTGCGGCGTTCGAGGTTCTTGTTCGCTTCGCGCAGGCGGCCGCTGAGTACGTGAATGACGCCTTCTGCAATCTCGATCTGCTCTCGGAGTATCTCGTAGAACTCTTCGCTGCCGATGCGCAAAAGCTCGGTGTCGCCGACCGCGGCCGCCGTCGCGCTGCGCGGTTCCGCATCGAGCACGCTCATCTCGCCGAAGGCTTCGCCGCGACCGAGCGTCGCAAGCGTGGTGCCCACGTGGGTAATCGCGACCTCACCGCGTGCGACGACGTACAGCGCGTCACCGATCTCGCCCTCTTCGAAGATGACTTCGCCCGCCTCGTAGCGCTCAAGCTCTGCCACTTGTGCAAGTGGAGCCAGATCCTCGCTGCGAATCTTCGCGAACATGGGCGCGGCTCGCAACATGAGTAGCTTTTCGACCGTTGTGTACACGTGGATCTCCGGTTGAATCAGGTGCGCGCAGATGCGCGCGACCTGGGTAACTTCGCCCGCTTGGATCTGAAGCGCGAGCGCACGTGCGCGCGCTGGATCGATCGCGGCAAGCGCGAGCAGCACGCCTTCGCGCAGGGCCGGATCGTGATGGTCCCGCAGCTTCAGCACAGCATCGAGCGCAAACGTGCAGCGATGGGCGCGCGCTGCATCGAGCGCTGCCATCAAGGTGTAGGGATTGGTGCTGCACAAGTGCTCATTGAGCAACTCGTGGGCACCGGAAAGCTTGGTGACGCCGTAGTAAATCGCCTTATCGCGCAGCGGGATGTCGTCAAAGAACGGCATGACCACGGAGCGCAGGGCAGGATCGAGCGCTGAATCAAGCACCTCGAGGGCATTGGCGCGTCGCGCCGCATCATCGAGCTTGGTGCGAACCAGTCGCAGGGGTCCCGGCTCGCTGCGCAGCTCAAGGATGCGTAAGATGCGCCGCCCACCGCGCTCGATCGAGAAGTCGATCGCATCGTCGAGCAGCGGCGTGCCGATCGCAGCGCGCGCTCTTTTGTAGCTTGCTCCGAGCGCCACGCTGTCGTGAATTTCGCGCTCGACCCAGGCCTGAACGGTCGACACGGACTCAGGCCCCCGATGGAGTCGTTCGCGCACGCGAGACAGCGCTGAAAACACTCGCAAACGAACCTGACCATCGCGTACGCCCACCGCGCTGCGTAGCGCCGCGTAACTCTCGGCCGTCGTCACTTGGCGCAACACCCGCGGGATCGCGAGGCGAAGCGGCCGAGCGCTATCGGGGTCGAGCAGAATTCGCGACAGCGGCTCGATACTGACGCTGCCCGCGGCGACCAACGCCGTTTGCGCCCTGCGTTGCGTGCCTTTGTCGCGCAGCGCCTCGATCAACTGCGGTACGAGCCGAGCATCGCCGGTCTGTGCTGCAGCCTTGAGCGCAGCTAAACGCACCTGTTCGTCGGAGTCTTTGAGTAGCGCGCTAAGTCTGCGTGTGCCCGATGGACCGAGGGCACCCAAAGCCTGCGCGGCCGTGGCGCGATCGCTCGCCTGCTGCGACACGAGCAGTTGTGCAAGTCGAGTACCCGCGACCATCGCTCCTTCGAAGCCCGCGTAGCGCAGCAGACCTGACAGCGCAGCGCTACGTACGATCGGGGCGGGGTCGTCGAGCGAGGGCGCAAGCGTGTCCACAGCCTCATCCTCGAGCGTCGCCGCGTAGGCGCTGACAGCGGCGGCGCGCACCTCGGGAACAAGATCGGACAGGGCTGCTCGCAACACCTGGGCGTCATATGGGCTGGCCGTCCGCTCCGCAGCACCGGCCGCATCGGCGGTACCCGCGAGTCGACTGATCGCAGCCACGCGAATCGCGGGCTCCGCGTGCTCGGCGAGCTTGCGCAACGCGGCGTGGCCTGTGGGATCGTCGCTTGTTCCAAGCTCGTCGAGTGCCACGAGCACAAGATGGGGGTCGCTTCCTTCAAGGGCGCTCAGTAGGACCGCGCGCCGTCCGGCGTCCGTGATCGCTTCATCGCTTATCATCGCAAACCCGCCCGCTCGCAGCGTGCCTGCAAGCTTCTGCATGTAGCGCCGCTTCACGACTGGGATCGCGAGCAGCCAAAGCGCGACCAGCACCAGGCTCACCCAGGCTAGGCGTTCGGGCCCGAGTGGCTTTGCGAACACAACCAGCAATAGGCCGCCGAGCGCGTAGGCCAGCGGCTTGGTGACAGCGTCGAGAAACACGCGCGCGCGCG
>JBBSJC010000025.1:0-29818 GCA_038257655.1 Polyangiales bacterium
GAGGGTCCAAGTGGACTTGCTCGAGCTTGTTAAGATTTTGGATGGAATTGCACTCTCGGCAAAGAAGCGCGAAATTCGCACGGCCGCGTCATTTGCGGCTTGAGCGGCGGCCGGAGATTTTGTAAACACGCGTGCGTGTCGATCGTTGCGTAGCTGGCCGAGCTGACCAAACGCGATCTGAGTCTCGATGACAAAGAGCGCTCCCTCGCTGAAACGTCAGCGCAGCTTGAGGAGCTGAGCTCGAAAGCTGCAGGTCTCGAAAAGAAGCTCGCGCGAACGGCGCACGAGCGCGAGGAATACCGTAAGCTCTATGAGCTGACGACACTCGAACTTGAGCGCCTGAAGCGACATCTGTTCGGGAAGAAGTCCGAGAAAGTGCCACAGGAGCAGCTTGCGTCGGCGCTCGACGCGGTCACCGCCCTGCTTGGCGGCGCGGACGGCGAAAGCGAAACTGTTCCATCTGCAACGACAAACGACGCGCCGGACACGGGTGCAGGGCCCAAGAATAAGAGTAAGCCTACTGGTCGACAGACGCTGCCAGAGCACCTTCCCGTCGAGGAGATCACGCTCTTGCCCGCGGAGCTCCGTGGTGAAGAGCGAGAGCTCTATGAATGCATCGGCGAGGAAGTCTCCGAAACCCTGGAACATCGCTCCGCGAGTAAGGTGCGCGTGCGCATCGTGCGACCTAAGTTCGTGAAGAAGGGTGAGGCCTCCGCGGGTGTGTTGACAGCGGCTCCGCCTGACCTTCCCATTCAGCGAGGGCTGGCAGGGCCAGCGCTGCTCGCTCAGGTCGTGATCGACAAGTTTGAAGACCATCAGGGACTCTATCGGCAGGAGCGCCGCTTTCAGCGCGAGGGAATTCATCTTTCGGATAGCACGATGGGTGGCTGGGTAGCTGCGTTGCACACGCTGTGCGATCCACTCGTTCTGGCGATGCGCCGATCTGAAAGTAACCTGTCCGTTCGTCGCCACCGATGCCACCGGCGTGCTGGTGCTCGACAAAGAGGAATGTCGGCGCGGCCACTTCTTCGTGCTGCTCGGAGCTGACAAACACGTGCTCTTTCGCTACTCCGATGAGCACACCAGCAAGGCAATCCAGGGATTCTTGTCCGGGTACCAAGGTTACGTCGTCGCGGAGGCTCACAGTATCTACGACGCGCTCTATCGAGATGGCAAGTGCATCGAAGCTGCGTGTTGGGCACATGCCAGGAGGTACTTCTACAAAGCCCTCGGCACCGACCCCGACCGAGCACGCGTTGCGCTTGCGCTGATCGCCAAGCTGTTCAAGGTTGAGCGGGAGCTCGATGGCGAAGCGCGAACTAAGAAAGAACGAATACGAGCGACCAAGAGCAAGCCCGTGCTCGACTCGTTCTTTGCCTGGTGCTTGGCGGAACAAAGTAAGGTGCTCGATGCCACGCCAATCTCCGTGGCCATCGGTTACGCCCTCAACCAGCGAACAGCCATCGAGCGATTCTTGCAAGACGGTCGTCTTCCCATTCACAACAATGACTCCGAGCGCGGATTGCGTCAGCTCGTCATCGGGCGTCGAAGCTGGATCTTTGTCGGCAGCGACGAAGGCGGCCATCGTGCTGCCACCTTCGTCTCTCTCATCGCCAGCCCCAAGCTGCATCGCCTCGAACCTTACGCTTACCTGCGCGACCTGTTCTGCCTTCTGCCCAGCTGGCCCCGCAACCGCGTGCTCGAGCTCGCTCCCGCCTACTTCAACGAGACCCTGAAGCGCGAAGATGTGCAGCAAAGGCTGCGCGATAACGTCTTCCGGGCGATCAGCCTCGGGCAACAGGTGGAACCGATCATCTATACGGCGGGAGCCTGACATCCGCCTGTACTGTGCATGGGGTGACCGAAGTCGTCATCCATGGGTTCGCTGGGAGCTTACGATTGATGACCGTCAGCGGGCATCAGAAGGCGCGCGAGGCTCACGTGTCAGTCTTCGCTGGCGATGACCCTCCGTGTCCCTAAAGCGGTTTCGGAGTAACTGCCGTGTTGCGGCTGACCCGTAGTCTCACTCGGGATGGACAAGACCGCCGCCCGCCCCGACGCGTGCTGATTAGCTGTTCTGGGCGTCGCCGGCGGATGGGCGTGTCAGTTCGGAGTGCGCTGGGCCGAGAAGTGCACGGCGTTGAAGTAGATTTGCTTGATCTCCGGTTCGATCACGCGTGTCGTCACGGGGTAAAGCAGGCTGTCGTTCACGTGAACCGTAGTGCCGCCGTGAATCGTCGTGTAGCTTAGAACCGGAACAGGTTCTAGCGCCCTGCTATCAGTAGTGGTCGCAACAATCTCGCTGCCCGGTAAGGGCTCGTAAAGGGCATATCCCCCCGTGGCTGCGAAGGTGGGCGCGGAGATTCCCCGCACTAACGGGGATGAAGGCGCAGTGATGGTCCAGGTGTCAGCGCCATCGAGGTCGTACGGAGCGTTTGGGAGGAGCCCGACGGGCATAAGTGGCACGGTGAGTGGATTGACAGTCCTACCGAGTTCTTTCTGATACCCGGTATACCAGACACCCCAACCAGTGCGTACCAGGCCGCCGCCGGCCTTGACGAAGTCTACAAAGAGTTGATCGACGCCGGGCAAGAGAGGATTCCCAAAATTCGTGCCTTCCAGCCAGAGGATCGTGTCGAAGTTCGAAAGATTTGGTGACTGATTCCACTCGTAATACAAGCCGCCATCAACTGCGTCGAAACCTTCCATCTGCAAATCCGCGAGTAGCGTGGTGGCGCCGCGGTCATCGAGCACGAGCACGCGCGTTTTGCGACAAGTGTTGGAGGTCGCATCGAACATGTTGGGATACACGCAGTCGCAGTAGTAACTACCCTTGAGGTTCACGCAGGGCTGATCGACGGGGCACTCATTCAGTTCCGCGCTAGCGCACTCGTCCACGTCCGTACACGTGTTGCGCGCGCCCAAGGGATTGTTGCAGGCCATAGTCGCGGGGTCACCGCAGCCACCGTTGGCGGTCAGACACTCATTGATGTCGGCGCAGACCACATTGCCGGTGACATCGTAAGAGCAGCTGTTGAAAGCAGGATCGCCACAACCTCCATTGCCGGTGTTGCACGCGCCCAGATCATTGCAGGTCGGAGCCACGCGGTCGTTGTTCACGCAGGTGTAGTTAGCCGGGTCGCCGCAGCCGCCATTGTCGTCTGTGCATTCGTCGATATCGCCACAAGTGGGCGGGGCACCAACGTTGTTGACACAGGTTGCCCTGCCAACTTCTCCGCAGCCGCCGTTATCGGTGGCGCATTCATCGATGTCTATGCAGGTTGCGCCGTCGCCTGAATAACCGCTTGCGCAGGCGCAGGAGAAGCTTCCTGCCGTGTTTGCGCACGCAGCATTCGGGTCACAGGTATCCTCCTGTGCACACTCGTCTACGTCCACGCATTCGCCGTTGCTCTCCACGTAACCGCTTTCGCACTCAGATGGACCCCCGTCGGCCTCGTCGGTGGTGTCATCTCCAGCGTCTGTTCCGCCATCGCTAGCCGTAGCTGGGTCGCCGGGTTGGGATGTCGCAACGGCACCGATCGAGTCCGAGCAGCCTGCCCCCGTGGCGGCGCTGAAGAGTGCCAGGTAAATGTGCAACCGATTCCCAATCATGTCTTTTCTCCTAAGCCTCAAACAGGTTCCGCCACTCGCGCCATTCCAACACCAAGCATTTCAGCGCGTGGTCGTCAAGACTCACCCCGTGCATCAGGAATAGAGGCAGTTGCCTTGGTAGCCACGCCCACAGGTAGCGTGCTGAATTTGCAATTTCGCAACCAAGCGACGATTTGCAATTCGCCAACCAAGCAGGGCACACTCAGTCATACGTACGACCCTGCTCAGAGCTGCTCTACAGGTGGCGCGAGCCTGCGTGTTTCCAAAGTAGTCGTAACGGACGCACTAGGTAGTGCAATGGGGCCAATCCGGTCGGCAGAGGCACCGCGCGCCATTCGTGTTGTGTTGGTCGAAACACCACGTCGTGCACGAAGCGCATGCGATCGCCTGGGCACTGCATGGCGCGAAAGTAGGTGATACCCAAGGTCCGATCGAAGAGAGATTGGGTGCCTGCGCTAGGGGGGGTCAATAGTTGGGCTTTCAGCCGTTCGACCGTGTGGGCTACGGCTGGATCGCTTGTACCCCGTCTTAACACTGAACTCGCGACAGGCGCGTCCAGTAAGGCATGAGCGAGTGACAATCCCACGTCAATGAAGCGCCTGGGTCCTCGCGGCGAGGACCACTCAAGTAGCAGCTCCCAGTCGAGAGTGGGGTGTCGCCGCAGCAACTCCGCGACATCTGTGAGCCAGCCAAGGCTGCTCCAGTCGTGCTTCATGCCGTGCAGCAGGAGAAACAGCAAGGTTGGCTCGAGCGCAAGCGTAGGGACCTTATGGGTCCCCACGTATACAGTTTGTCGACGTGCAAAGACGCCGCGGGTACCGGGGGTAAACGAGTAACCGTGCCGCATGAGATGCCAGTGCAGGTCCACCATTCTCACGCCATCCGGATGCCGAAACAGGCGCTCGGTTCCTTCACGCACGAGCTGGTTCTGCCAACCCGGGGGAAGCTTGAGCTGGGGCGCATAACCGCGTGCCTCCAGCAGTTCGGTGGCTGTTCCCACGTCATCGGGCGCGATCAAGATATCCAGGTCGGAGAACGTGCGCAGGCCCAAATCGCCGTAGCAGAGTGCTGCCGAGACGGGACCTTTGACCGCGATGGCCTCGATGTTGGCGGCACGGAATAATTTGAGCACCGCTACAAGCTCAGCAGCAAGGGCGAAGCTCGTCAGTGCATTGCTCTGCACGCTGCGACGGAGGGCAACGAGCAGCTCAGCCGGGCACGTGTCCGCTACCGCGATGGCGCTCATGTGGCGGCTGAGTAGAGGCATGATGCCATGATATCTGGCGTCTTGCATGAGTGCGTGAAAGTCGAGTCCACCGCGTACGAGAGCGGTAAGTTCCTCGCGCGATGACCCGTCCAGATTAACACGGGCGCAGCACAGCAGCGCACGTTTCTCCGGACTCAATGGGATCTGCCGTTCCATGCACTCCTGACTGTCCGGCTGGAAAAAGTGGTGATCCGCCCCCTAGGAGCTATGGCGCTCAGAGAGGTCTGCGATGAAGTCGAGGGCTGCAGCGAAGGAGCGCAAGCGTTCTGGGTGCGCCATGTGGAGCTCGCGCGCGATCTGCTCAAGGCTCATGCCCGCTTTCATTTTCGTGAGCCCCTCGAGCGTCAGCGCGCCGTTGGTAGATAGCAAAGGCACGAAGCTCGCGGTCCGCTTTCGCAAGATCGCGGCTGATAGAGGAGTTGACAAAAAAGTGGATTGCCGAAAACGCTGCGCAATCCCTCCCAGTGTCTCGCGCCTGCGAATCGCCGTCGTCCACGTCCAGGTGTAATCGGAGCCTGTGGGATCTGCTCTCAGCGCGAAGTCAACCTCATCGCCCGCTTCGAGCGCTACAGCGCTAGGCCAGGGGAAAAAAGCTTGGCCATAGATCGCCTCGGGAGCACCAGGACCGTTCGAAAAACCTACCTCGTCAATGAGCAGGGTGTCGAACCAGGCCAGCAGGCCGTGAGCGGTTCCAGCGCGCATGATGCTCGAGGTCCCGCGACCATGCAGGCGGAGATCCGTGTTCGTACTGTAGTCCAATTGGGCCCACGGCTCAGGCTCAGATAAAACGTCCTCTGCCCTCGCACGGTGCTTCTGCCAGCTGTTATCCACGCGTGGCAATGCCGAGCGCAAGGAAAGACCCCACGGGGCGCTCTCCCAAGCACTACGCCGCTTTTCAAATGTTGCTTCGGCGGTGACGACTGCCGCAAACAGTGAGTCGCCCTGGGGGATCAAGCGACCCTCTGGGGCGAGCAAGCGCTCGCGCGCGTCCGCGATATCTGCAAAATGGCGATGAAAGGCAGGCAATACGCCGCGCAAATCGGACACGATTACGTCTGCGCGCTCCGAAAGAGTAAGGTCCGTGGAGCGCTGACGCAGGACCACGATCTGGTCTGCGTAGCCGTTGTCGCGGGCTGCCTCATGAATGAGTTCGGCCGCAGGGGAGGGCTCAATAGCGTAGACGCGCTTGGCGCCCAACTGGCAGGCGAGCATGGACATGATGCCGGTCCCCGCCCCGATATCGAGCACGATAGACCCTGGTTTGATGGCAGCGCGCATCGCCTGCGCGTACGCGTCAAGGCGCACGCGATCCGCGATCATCTCTCCAAAACCCGTCAAGCTGTACATGGATTTATCCCCTCTGCAGGGTTCGCGCATCAGACACGATGGCCTCGCAGATTCGGGGCAGCGCAGCACGATCATGGGGCGCACGAACTTGCCTGACCGGCACCTGATTTATCAGCCGCCCGAGACTTTTCATTTCCGCGGCGCGCTTTGGCGCGTCTAGGAAGTCGTTGGCGTAGGTGTTCGCGACCAGTCTCATCATGGCTGATGTGCCATTCAATTCTGTAATCTGAGGGTGTGCGGCTGCTTCTAAACGGTCGCCGAGAACGTAGATGGCTGCCAATGGTGCAGCCTCAGCCGCAAAGCGGAATCCGGGCTGCGTGAGGTCGAGGTAGCGCTTGTCCCAAGTACTGACGATCCGGGGCAATGCATCCGGGTCGCCGAAGAGTGCCGCCGCAGATGCGGGCCAAAGTAGCACGCGTGGTAATCCCGGTTGCACGTGGAAGTCGCTACCCTCGTGTAGCGCCAGCACGTCGTCGGTAAGCACGGGTAGACCCATCAGGGCAAACGTGGCTGCGCTCGTGGACTTTCCCATGCCAGCTTTGCCCACCACGGCGATGGCCCGACCATCCACCGTTACGGCACTGGCGTGCAAGCATGTCAGGCCGCGCAGACGCAGCACAAAACCAAGGATAGGTCCCTGCAGGTAGACGAGTAGGTCGTCAAGCGTGAGCTGGCTACGAGAGACTCCGAAGATTTGCGAAGCGGTCGCACTGATGATGAACCGCGCGCCGTCGGCGTAGCTCACTCTGAAATGTCCATCGAGTCCACGCTCCACGAGCACGACAGGAGGCATGCCAGGGGTCCGCGCACTTCGCTGGGCATGAATCCGATAGTCAGCTTCCGGATACGCAACAAAGGGCCCGAGCTCGCCAAGCACGACGCAGACATCCGCAGCGGCTGCCGACTGCGTAGGACACCATGACCATGGGAAGTTGACGGAGCACAGCAGCCCGTAGGCAGAACAAAGGCGCGAGTTCATCTCGGCCGTTAGGAGGTCTTCAGCAAGAATACGCCGTCGCTGTTCAGACCTTCGCTTTCAACGTTTTTGGTCACCTCGACCAACGTACCGAACCGCGCCAGGCGCGGCTTCGCGTAGGCGCGGCGAGTGGCCTCCGACGGGCGCTTTTCAGGTGCCGTGTTCGATTCGTGTTTCATCGTGTATTTCCTAGAATGTTGGGAAAGGTCATCGTTCTGAGACCCTCCAGCGCTCGGCCCAGCATAGCGGAGGGCAGGAGGAGCACCAACCGTTCAGTCCTGATAGGCTAACGTCGAGCAGGCTTGGATGTGCAGCCAGTGGCCCAGCTCCGCGGCTCGTAATAACGGATACACCTCCCGCGAGGGCGGGGGCGGACCCGCGAGGGCCCGCGCAACTGCGGTGGCGTCAACGAATGCGCCTAACGCACTCACGCGCCACGCCGAAGACCAGTTTTTGACGCGATCGCGCTCGAATCGCCTTAGCACTGGGTCCGTGCGCAAGGGGGCTTTTGCTCGTGTGCACACTGCAGTCGGAAGCCCGCTCAAACCGCTTCTCAACAGGTGTTTGTTGACGCACCAAGGAACGGCGGCGAGCCCAAACGCGAAGCGCAGAAGCCTGAGATCTGTCAAAGGGTGACGGATTTCGAGAGGCACGCGAAAACGGGCGGCATCGCAGTCGTCAAAGAGATCGCCCCAGGCGGGAACTCCGAAATTGGCCGGGCTGCGCTCCCGGGAGCGCAGGGGCGCTTCACGCAAGTAGAAGCACTCCCAACGCGTTGCGAGCGATGTGCGGACGCTGAAATCTTCTCTAAGCCAACTCGGGTGCGCGGGTTGTGAACGGCGCTGCTTCATGCGGGCAATGCGTGTGCGTATGCCTAGCGGCGGAAGTGCCCGCTGGTTACGGATGTACCAGGAAAGATCTCCGATAAGAGAGCCGAGTCGCCCCTGCCGCAGTCGCTCGGCCCAGTGCAAGTGCGGCGATGAAAGGAGAAGGGCATCTCCATCGAATCCGGTCAAGGTGACGCAGAAATGCTGTCCGATGCGGGCGCGCTGTGCTCGCCATAACTCCCAAGCTCGAGGGCTGACAGGCTGGGTCGACGGCGCGTGCCTATGGTCGAATGGGTCAGCATCGTCTAGCGCTTGAAAGTCGACCGGGATGCCTAAGCATTTTCCGACCAACCCCGCGTAGTAGCGCTCCTGATCAGGAATCAGCCAGTCGTAGCCTAGGGTAAACGCCCCAATCTCATACTCCCCGAACGCCTTCGCAAGCTCGCGCTTGGCCGTCAACGCCACCAGCGGTGAATCGACCCCGCCACTCATATACACAGCCACCCGCGGCGTGCGCAGTCGGTCGCGCACAGCCTTGCCAAGCAGCTCTTGAAACTGCTCGATGACGTCGGACTGCTTTGCAAACTGCACTTCCTTCGGCTCGGGTAGGCTGAAGTACTGTTGCAGGCGCACGCCGCCGGATTCAACGACCAGGTAATGTCCGGGCGGAATGCGTGCGATATCTTGGTAAATCGTGATGTCGCGGGTTTGATAACAGCCGAAGAGTAAGAAATCGCCTACTGCGATCTCGTTTAGCTCGCTGCGCACCTGAGGGTGCTTGCGCACGCATTCCAGGCTGTTGCTCGCGGCAAAGAGCCCCCCGCGATCGGCGTAAAACAAGGGCTTCACACCCAACTGATCGACTGCGCACACGAGCTTATGGTTGGGTGCGTCCCAGAGTGCGAAGCTGAAGTCGCCTAGCACGTGCTGCAGGAAGTCTTCGCCCCACGCGTCGTAGGCGTGCAGGAGTAGCTCGGGGTCGGGCAGGTCCGTGCGCACGTGGATGCCGCGGCCGCGCAGCTGTTCGCAGAGCTCGTCTCGTGCGTCGATGCGTGCATCGGCGGTGATGAATAGGCGTCCGTCGAGGTTGGTAGGTGAAACTTCGCGCTCGGCTTCGAGTGTGGTTTTGTGAAGGGTGTGGCCTAGGCCGACTGGGCCTTCGTGCCAGGTCTCTTCGCCATCGGGCCCGCGAAAGCGCTGGGCTTCGTTCATGCTGTGCAAGAGCGCGAGGTCGACGGGCGCCCCATTGCGCTGAAAAAGCGCGACGATGCCGCTCATCGCGTGCTGCTCTGTCGTGTGCGCCTCAGAACAGCGCCAGCAGCCCCGCGTTTAGCTGAGCGTTCCGCCGGTTGGTCCATGCGCTTTGGTAGCACAGGCTCTACGACCGCTCATCGCAAGCATGACAGGTGTTTGCTATTTGCTCAGGCGCACCCGGGCGCGCGCCTCGTCTGCGAAGCGGCCCTTCGGATAGCGCGTGAGGTAGCGCTCAAACAACGGGCGTGCGAGCTCGCGGCTGCGACTTCGGCTCGCGATCTGAGCTGCCGCAAAGGCGGCATTCTCGCCTGCCGAGAGATCCGCAAACCTGTCGGCAACGCTTCGGTAAAGGCGGACGGCAGCTTCAGGATTGTGCTCGATCAGGGCGCATTCGGCGCGCAGGGTGCCGGCTTCGGCGCGGTCGACGCGCTGGGGCTCGCTGTCTTCGGCACGCACGACGAATTCGCGTGCGGCGCGTGCATCGCCTTGCGACAGGGCCTCGCGGGCGCGAGCGAGCCAAACCCGCGCACCGACATGGGGCTCGACTGTTTGAGCGCGCGGCTTGGGCACCATGGAAAACGCGCTGCCAGGCCTCAGATCACGCGCGAGAGGTTGACCCTGCAGATCGAACACCTGGACGCGACCGCGCTCGACTTCGACCATCTCGGGCGACACCGTGAAACGCGTGCCGAGCACCTCGACACGAAAGCGTTGGGTCAACACGCGAAACGGACGGCCTTTACTCACGTCGACGTCGATCAGCGCGCGGCCGTGGGAAAGCTCGAGGGTGGTATGAACCTCATCGAAGCGTACGCGTGCGCCCGCTTCGAGCTTCACCTCAGCATGGGCGAAGGTGCGCGTTTGCGCCTCGTTCGCCTCGACCCAATCCATGTGCGGAGCCGACGGTATGATCGCTGCTGGCGCTGCCTGGGGCGGGCTTGAGCGCGTGGCGCTAGCGCCCGTGTCGTGGGCTGCCATTTGTACGGTTGGGGTCTGCTGTGCGGCCTCTTTCGGCGCCGTTGGAACGAGTAGGGCGAGGGCAGCGGCGGCGGCCACGGCAAAAGCGGTCGGGCCGACAAAACGCGTACGCCTTACTTGTTCGGTCTCGCGCACGACGTTGGTGAACGCTCCGCTGATCGCACGCTTGCGGGCAAGCTCGCTCAGCTGTGCTGGGGCGTCGTCGACCATCTGACTGATGGCGCGCATGAACCCTGCGCTCTGACGGCAGCCGTCGCACTCGGTAAGGTGCTGCTCGAGCACGAGGCGTTCGGCTTCGTCGAGCCCACGCGCGCGCTTATCGATCAGTGTTTCGATCTCGGTGCAAGACTGGGTCATGGTGCAAACTCCGAAACTTCGAGCCAATCACGGGTTCGTGGATCTTTGCTCAAGCGTGCGAACAACTTGCGACGGGCCCACATGACCCGGGATTTCGTGGCTGAAAGACCGCTGTCCATCAAGGCGGCGACTTCTTCCATCGAGCGGCCCTCGACCTGAAACAACACGAATGCAGTGCGCTGCTTGGCATCGAGATGCGTAAGGTGCTCATAGAGGATGCGCAGGCGCGCGCGCGCATCGGCTTCGTGGCTCGGGCGTGACGGGGAGGCTTCGCTCATCCCGCCCTCGATCATCTCGAGGGACGCGCGCCGTTTATGAGCGGGATGTTTGAGGTGATGAAGTGCGGTGCGCACCGCGATGCGCGTAAGCCACGTGCGCACGGACGCTTCGCCGCGGAATGCCGGAAACGCCTTCATCGCTTGCTCGAGCGTCAGCTGCAGCAGGTCTTCGAGGTCGCTGCTCGGACCGACCACGCGATAAAGCACGCGCTCGACGAAGGGGGCCTCGACTTGAAATACGCGCTCGAGCGAGGCGCGTTCGCCCTTGCGGCAGCCTTCGATCAAGGCTGCAGAGTGGGCTTGGGCTTGGGGCGCCGCGCTGGTTACGAGCTTCACAACACTACTGTGTCGGAGAAGGCCTCTGCGGTTGAAGCCAAATCTCAAGCGACGTACTCACGTGGTTCAGGGCACAATAGGCGCGGTGCGGGGGGCGGTCGTAGCGTTGGTAGTGTGGCTTCTGAGCGCAGCATGTGTGCGTGCAGAGGACTCGATCGTACTGTTTCAGAGCGGCAAGCTGCGCTCGGGCTTGTGCGCTGCGCTGCGCATTCAGCTTTCTGACGTCGCTCAGGTGCGCTGCGTGGCAGATGCGTTTGGGAACGAGTTGCCGGCGCGCATTGCGGGCGCCGCGCGTCTTGTGCAGAGCGAGCAGGCGAGACTTGGCGTGCTGCTCGAGCGCGACCCCAATCCCAAGCGCGTGCGTATGTACATCGTGGCGGCGCGCACGGATCAGGCGGTGATCGCGATCGAACGCATCGAGGACCGCCCCGAGCCCGATGTCGATCGGAGCCTCGCGCTCAAGGTGCGCGACGCGCTCGATGTTGTCAGTCGCGCGGTGCTACCGCCGACGCCCGCCACGACTGAAGCTACGGAACCAGCACCGCCGGCCGCTGAGGCGACCTTGCCTCCCAATCTGCTTGTCGGTGTGATCGCTCCCAGGCTGTCAGAAGCTCCAAAAGGGCCGGAAACAGAAGCGGCAGATGCCAGCTTACCATGGGCGGCGGTGCTCGAAGCCGGTGGTGGTGCGCTGTTTGGCAATCCAGCCACACGAGGCGCGGGCAGATTGCTCGCGGGCGGCAGGTTCAACGGCACGGGTGTGAGTGGGGAGCTGCTGTTCGGTGCACGCATCCACGGCCCGGTTTCGCAAAAGAGCGCAGCTGGCGTAGTGGACGAAGGAGAATGGGGACCTGAGCTATCGCTACGTGCGCTTTGGTCCCATCGGCGCTTGCAGCTCGGCGCGTTTGCAGAAGCGATGTGGTTGAGCATGGACGCACGCGGCTCGACTAACACCGGTGCGCGAGGCACTAAAAAGCAGCGCGTTCTTACCTCGAGTCTGGGTGTGGATATGCGCTTGCGTTTGTTTACATCGGCGTTTGTACGTTTGGCACCCGCGCTCGAAGTGCTTTCGGTCGCGCAGCGGTTTGCGGTCGATGAACGTGTCACCTTGGACATAGGCCGCACGCGTGTGCTGTTGCCGATCAGCTTCTTAGTAGCGCTGCCGGTCGGAGGCGATGAATGACGGGTCCTGCTGAGCGCACAGTAAGCTTTGCCGTACGCAGACGTACCGTGCTGTGGCTGACGGTCGTCATGGTAAGCTGCTCTTCGCGCACGACGAACCTGGCTACGAGCGACAAGCGTTTAGACAGCGGTTCGGCGGATGCATCGGTCGTGCGCGACGCTCAGCGGGAGGCAGCCACCGATGGCTCGCCTGGAATTATCATCAGCGAGGCCGGCGTAGCGCTGTGCGGTGACAGGCCCTGTTCGTGTGCCAACGGGCTAGACGACGACAACGACGGACTAGTCGACGGCTTCGATCCAGAGTGCACCGGCGCTTTTGACGATGACGAAAGCACTTTTGCGACCGGCGTCCACGGCGAGGACAAAAACGCACGCTGCCAGGATTGCTTCTTTGATGGCAACTCCGGGCCTGGCGATGATGGCTGTCGTCGCGCCTCGAGTTGCGCTACCGACGGCACGGCCAGCAGCGCCACCGGAGCGTGCGGCACCTGTACGCCAAGCGCCTTCTGCACGAACGCCTGTTTGCCGCATACGCCCAACGGTTGCGACTGCTTTGGTTGCTGCGACGTGCAAACGCCCGCAGGTACGGTGAGCGTGCTGTTGCGCGACAGCTGCTCGCTGCTCTCGATTGCGGACTCAGACGCGTGTCCGCGCTGTCTGCCAGCGACCGATTGCCGCAACGAGTGCGGCCGTTGTGAGCTGTGCCCCGGCAAGACGCTGGCCGATCTGCCTGCGGATTGCAAAGGCTCAGATGGTCTCGGCTACACATGCGACAACGCCAACGTCTGCGGCGCCAATGTGCCCTGCGGCGAATCTGAGTTCTGTGTGCAGGGCTGTTGCACACCGATTCTAATTTGACGGAGCGTCGTGGTGGGCGCTCGCGCTTGTTCGCAGCTCACAATTGGTAGGCGCTCGTCTTTAAACGTGACGAGCGCCTTGTTAGGCGCTCGTCTTTGATTGGAGAGCGCGCCTTGTTGCGCGCTCGGCTGAAAGGCTCAGATCAGGATGGGGACGAGCACACAGCAGCCGAACTGACACAGCGAGCCTGCTGCGCAAGCGGGCAAGCCAGCACCGCAGACCGTGCCGCCGTTGTCGCAGGTGTAGGGGGGCGGCGGCGGAGGAGGCGTGCCGCCGTCGGTCCCGGGCACCGTGCCGCCGTCGGCGGGGGGCGTTGGCGAACCGCAGTCGGCGGGCAAATCTGCCACCGTCTTGCCGGGACAAAGCTCGCAGCGGCCACAGGTGTTGACGCAACTCACCGAGGGCACGCACTGGGTACAGTTGCTGAGCTCTGTGCCGTTGATGTCGCAGCCGGCTTCGAGCAGCACGTGCTTGATCGTTCCGCCGAGGTTTACGTCGCAGCAGCCAAAGCAGTCGCAGCCGTTGGGCGTGAAGGCCTGACAGAAGTTTTTGCATTTGTCGGTCTGCTCGCAGGAGCTGCAGCTGCCACGACCGCTCGAGTTATTGCCTTCGAGCAAGCAGCTGGTGGGAAGACGGCAGCCGTCGTTGCCCGAGCCTGAGTTGCCGTCGAAGAAGCAATCTTGGCAAGCCTCGTCGCGGTTGTCGCCGGAGATGCCGGTGGCCAAACTGCCTTCGTCGTTGTCCCAGCTCGATACGCACTCTGGGTCGCCCAAGTCGGTGACGCCATCGTTGTCGTTGTCGATGCCGTCATTGCACTGGCAGGGAACGCCGTTACACAGCACGCTGCCAACCGGGTCCGATGGGTCCGTCGGAGCTGTCGGGTTTGTTGGCACCATAATGCCGGTTGTGCCGCCGTCCGTCGGGCGCGGGATCAGTTGGTCGATCACGCCGTCGCCATCGGTATCGATGCCGTCGGCAACGCCATCACCGTCCAGGTCGATGCCCACCCCGTCGGCATTGCCATCACCATCGAGGTCGACCGAGTCGCCCGGCAGAATCGTTTGGCCGGGGACCTTGATCGGCGTGTTGAAGTTGCTGCCGTCGCCCGCTCCTGCATCCCCGACTGGCTTGCGACCTCCGCCACCGCTGCAAGCGGCGAGTGTCATGCACCCCAACAATACGACTGCTTTGCTACTCCACGTCATGCTCAACTCCGGCGAAAGGGGGGACCGACCTTATGGTGTCTGTAACGGTCCGCCCGGTTGAATGAAATCGCGAATGGGAAGGTGGACTACTTGCCCTCGCCCTTGCCGCCGCACTCGAAAACATCTCCGAGCTCGTCGTCGCTGACGCGAAAATCCCCGTTTTTATCGTCAAAATACCGATTGCTTTCGCACGACAGTCCACTTCCTGTGGAGGACACGTCGCCCGCGAACCGGTCGGAGGCAAGCTCGGTATTGTTACCCACGATGGTCACATCACCATAGACGTCGCAGCCCAGGATGCGCGTGTTGTTTCCGGTGATAGTAAGGTTACCCTCGATCACGCAGAACAAGAAGACGTTGTCGTTCTTGACGATGTTAACGTCGCCTTGAATCCGCACGCCACGGACGATCGTGTTGTTACCATCTACGGTGACATCGCCCGAGATGACCGACACGTCAGGCCCGGCACCGTAGACGACCACATTGTTCGCATCCACGGACAGGTTGCCTTCGAGGTCGACGCCGTCATCGACCTCGTCGAGCACGAGCACTGCGTTGTTCTGATTCTGGGCGATATCGCCCGCGGCTGCTTCCACCTGCTCGACTGAGACGGTCTCGCCAGCCGGGTAGCAGATCACATCGATTACCTCGCCACGCTCGTCGAGGATGACGTCTGCGGCTTCTTCACCGCAGACTTCCTGCGGGCGGATGCAGACATCCTTTGCCCCGTCTTCGTAGGGCAGACACTCGTCGTCAGTGACCGGACTGAAATTGGAGATCGTACGGTCGGGGGTGATCACCTGCGTGCGAGCATCGCCCCACGGCACGTCATGGGAGCGCGCACCACCATCGCCGCCGCACCCGAGCGCGCCGCAGCCCAGGGCAAGCAGCAAAAAGGAGAACGTAGCCAGGCGCTTCTGTTGTGTCGATTGCATCCCCATAGTGTGGGGGAGGCATGCCTATCAGTTGAAGAAAATAGCAGCGTTAAAGGCGCCATTTAACTACGCGTCTGACGCATTACGACGCGCAATGACAACGCAGACAGACGCCTACGCAACGCCGCTTGCGCGCCGCTCGACAAGCTTCTTGTCCAACAGCTCCTGAACCAGCGCGAGCACGTCGCTGCTGGCTGTCGCATCATCCACTTCGAACTCGTCTACTAAGGTGCTGACCACTTGCGTCAGCGGAGTGGGTTGTTGCAATAGCTCCCAGATGCGCGAACCGACGGCATCGAGCCCGTAGTAAATCGAGTGGTCGAGATCCAGGATCGCGACATCTTGCCCCACGGCACTGGCGACCTGATTCGGGCTTACGCAGAACACATCGGTAAGCGTGATGGGGTTGAGCTCAGTCAAAGTATCACTCCAATCTGGCGGTTTCTTACACTCGCCCTCCACGACTGAGCAAGGCGGCGGCGCTTAGCCAGAAAACTGTGATAAGGGTCCGGCCACTCGCGTTATGCCCGCATCCGTTCATGTTCGACACCACGGCTCTCTCGCTTTGCCAAGGCTGCGATGAGAACACTGCGCTTTCTGCTCAAGTCCGCGGGACCACGCGCGGTCTTGCTCGGCCCGTTGGGGCTGATCGGTGCGGCTTGTAATGCTGCGCTCATGGCCGCAATCCACCGCGCGCTAAACGAGCGTGACTTGAGTCATCAGATCTTGCTCGCGTTTGTGGCGTTTGGCTGCGGGCGAATCGCAGTGTCGTATTTTTCGACGGTTCTGCTCGGAAACTACGCTTCCAAGTCGGTCACCGAGCTGCGACGCGAAATCATCCGCCGCTTGCTCGCCGTACCTTATCGCCATGTGGAGCGCATGGGGGCAGCCCGCGTCAATGCGGCGCTTACGCAGGATGTGCTCGTGCTGGAGAGCGCGCTCGGTTCGGTGCCACCCGCCGTGACGAGCGCCGCGATGCTGCTCGGTGGCGCGCTCTATCTCGTCTATCTGAGTCCGCTCCTGTTCGCGGCCATGTCGCTACTCGTGCTGCCCTGCTTGTGGATCTTCCGCCTGGCATCGCGCTACGCACAGGTTTCTTATACGCAGCGCCGGGCAGCCTACGATCGCTTGTTTGGCCACTTTCGCGCGCTGACCGAGGGCACCAAGGAGCTGAAGCTACACGCGGCACGGCGCAGGACCTTTCTAGAAGGGCCCGTCCACGAGACGACCGAAACGCTCCTGGTCCAGGATGTCGCCATGCGCTCTCGTTACGCCCGCGCCCATGTGCTGAACCAGCTGCTGCTGCTCGTGGTGCTGGGCATCGTATTGTTCTGGGTCCCTGAGGGGTCTTCTCTACGCGCGCAAGTCGGAACGGGTTACCTGCTGGTCGGACTCTATCTGATGAGTCCACTGGCGGCGTTGGGTCGGGTCTGGCCGCTATTTCGCGCGGCAGAAGCCGCGATGCAGAGCCTCGATTCACTTGGTATACGGCTGAGGGGCATGCCCGAGGAAGCGGAAGCGGATGCCACTGCCCGCCCGAGCGTCACGCACATAGAGCTGCGCGCGGCGAGCTATCGCTACGACGACGAGCGAACCTTCACCTTGGGCCCCCTTACCTTGCAGCTTGCTCCAGGGGAGGTGGTGTTCGTCGTGGGTGGCAACGGCAGCGGCAAGACGACCCTTGGTAGGCTACTGACAGGTTTGTACGCGCCGAGCGCCGGTGAAGTCTGCTGGGATGGTAAGGTCGTCGATGCCAGCAATCGCGATCTGTACCGGCAACTCTGGAGCGTGGTGTTCTCGGACCTCTATCTCTTCGATAAGCTTTATGGGCTTGATCCCGCTGAGCTCGAGCAACGCGGTGCCACCCTCCTAGCGCAGCTCGGCCTGGAAGGTGTGGTCAGCCTCAAAGACGGCAAGCTTTCTTCTCTCGACGTATCGCAGGGACAACGTAAGCGTCTGGGGTTGTTCGTGGCGTTGCTCGAAGACCGCCCGCTTTACGCGTTTGACGAGTGGGCTGCCGACCAAGACCCTGAATGGAAGCGCACCTTCTACCGTGAGCTGCTGCCGTCCCTGCGTGCACGCGGGAAGGGGGTTATCGTGATTACGCATGACGATCGCTACTTCGATGCCGCCGATCGCTTACTACATTTACGCGACGGAGAGCTCGCGCCCTGAGGGCGGCTTTGCTGTTGGACAGAGCCTTCAGGTAGGCCGCTCAGTGTGCCCAAGCATGCATCCAGACGATCTGGCAGGGCGAGTGCACGGAGGTGATCACGCGTGGTGAAAATCTAGACCCTGGTGAAAAATCTTCATTTCCGATTCACGTTGCCGCACCTGTGTGCGATGCATGCGAGAGATGGAGGAAACATGGCTCTGATCGATCAACCGCGCGCCGTACGTGCTGGCGAAGAGCTCGACGCTGTCAAGGTCGATGCTTACCTGCGCCAAATCGAGCCTGCACTCGAAGGGCTCGAGGGCCCGCTCGAGATCGCGCAATATCCTGGCGGCGCATCGAACCTGACTTACCTTTTGCGCTACCCTCAGCGCGAGCTCGTGCTGCGTCGTCCGCCGTTCGGCCACAAGGCCAAGAGTGCCCACGACATGATGCGCGAGGCGCAGGTGATGGCTGCGCTCAAACCTCACTATCCGTACGTGCCCCAGGTGGTCGCGATCTGTAAAGACCCCGCCGTGCTCGGCGCTGACTTCTTCGTGATGGAACGTCTGCGCGGCATCATCCCACGTAAGGATTTGCCCAAGGAGCTCGTGCTCGACTCGGCTCAAACGCGCACCTTATGTCTGAATGTGATCGACCGCTTGATCGAGCTGCATCAGGTCGACTACCAGGCGGCCGGGCTCTCCGCTCTCGGTAAGGGCGAAGGGTATGTTGAGCGTCAGATCAGCGGCTGGTCCGATCGCTTTCGTCGTGCACGCACCGAGGACGTGGGCGATTTCGAAGCCGTGATGGCCTGGCTCGCAAACCACATGCCGTCCCATCATGCGGCGAGTTGCCTGATTCACAACGACTATCGCTTCGACAACGTGGTGCTCGATCCCGACGACCCGCTGCGTGTAATTGGGGTGCTCGACTGGGAGATGGCTACGATCGGAGACCCGCTGATGGATCTCGGCAATACGCTCGCCTACTGGGTCGAGGCAGGTGATGACGAGACGCGCATGCTTACGCGACGCCAGCCCACGCATCTGCCCGGCATGCTGACACGCAAGGAAGTGATCGAATATTACGGTCAGAAAATGGGCTTACCTATCGACTCAGACGGCGCAGACGGTGCAGCTGGCCCGGCGGGCTTTGCCTTCTACGAGGTCTACGGTTTGTTCCGCCTGGCCGTGATCGCGCAGCAAATCTATTACCGATTCTTCCACAAGCAGACCGACAACCCCGAGTTTGCCGGCTTCGCGGACATCGTGCGCTACCTGGAGCAGCGCTGTCGCACGCAAATCGGGTAGTGCGCGGCGTTGATTGCAGCTCGAGGGGTTTGGCGCCATGTAGTGACGCTAGGCCCTCTTTTCATGGATTACCAACATGGCCGGCTCCAGTCTGTTGATGCTGCTCGATGACATCGCTACGTTGCTAGACGACGTGGCGCTGATGACCAAGGTTGCGGCGAAGAAAACGGCAGGCGTGTTGGGTGATGACCTGGCGCTGAACGCGGAGCAGGTGTCCGGCGTGCGGGCCGAGCGCGAGCTGCCCGTGGTGTGGGCCGTCGCCAAGGGCTCCGCCCGCAACAAGGTAATCCTCGTGCCGGCAGCGCTCGCCATCAGTGCGTTTGCGCCCTGGGCGGTGATACCCCTGTTGATGCTAGGCGGCGCCTTCCTCTGTTACGAGGGCTTTGAAAAGCTTGTGCACAAGATGATGCACAAGCCAGAGGAGGAAGCTCGCAAGGAGGCGCTCTTGCACGCGGTCGCCGAGCCTGCGGTCGACATGGTTCAGTTCGAGGCGGACAAGATCAAAGGCGCCGTACGCACCGACTTCATTCTCTCCGCAGAGATTATCGTCATTACGTTGGGCACGGTGGCCGAGGAATCCTTCAGCAAGCAGTTGGCGGTCATGGTGGGCATTGCGGTCCTGATGACGGTGGGGGTGTACGGCCTGGTGGCTGGCATCGTGAAGCTCGACGATGCGGGCTTGTATCTGAGTAAGAAGACCGGACAGAGCACAGGCTCGCGGCTCGCCCGAGCTGTGGGGGGCGGGCTGCTGGTGACGGCGCCTTACCTGATGAAAACACTGGCTGTGGCGGGCACGATCGCCATGTTCTTGGTCGGGGGTGGCATCCTGACCCACGGGGTCCCATTCATCGCGGATCTCATCGATCGCATCGCCCATTTTGCCGGTGAGGTTTCAGGCATAGGCGGCGCCCTGGAAGCGCTTGTTCCCACCTTGCTGAATGCAGTCGCCGGCATCCTCGCGGGTGCGATTGTGCTACTCCTCGTGACGCTCAGCGGTCGCGTCAAGTCCGCTGTTACCAGCTAAAACTTTAGGCGCGGCGCGCCCGGTTGCGATGCCCGAGCTGACCCTTTTATCAGAACGCGAGTAGAGGGGTCTCGGTCACGCGCGCTTCGCTGCCCTCGCCAACCACGGATACCAGTCGCGCGCTGCGAGCGCCCCGGGTGTCTAAACCGGTCAGGCTAAAGCGCTCGGGCAGCGTCGAGGAAGTGCGCCCAACCTGATAGCTGGTGCCGTTATCGAGCTGCAGCTCCATGGAGGACGCGCGCTGCAAGGTCGGTGACAACGTGAAGATGCCGTGCCCTAGCAACATCTTGACGAAACAGTAAGGGCAGGTCTGCGGGCCCGGCTGCGGACCTACCCAGGGTGCATAGCCATAGCCTGGGCCCGGTGGCGTGCGGCTGCTTTCGCTCCCGAAAGCGCGGCTTGGTAGCGCGGGGTAGTCCGCCGCCGAAAACGCCAATGCCGCAACCCTGCTACGCCCTTCGCCGGCCGGCATGGTTTTGCACTTGTCGATAGCGTCACAGCCTGGGCCGGCACAGGCCGCGGCGCGCGCCGCCTCGCACACCGACACGCGACGCACCGGGGTGCACACAGCGCTATGGCATGACTCGGTAGCGCTCGTGACGGGCACCGCTTGGTCGTAGACGTGCTGCAGTACCATGTTTGCCGGCTCGTCGGGTGCAACGGACCATACGCTTGCTACAGCGGCGCTGAGCACCGCCGCTGCGATCGACGAGCCACTCATCACTTCCGTGAACCCGGTTCGCGGGTCGCTGACAATCGCAGCTTGGCCATAGGCAACGAGCCGCGTTGTGGCCTCGGTACGCGCCGTCGCCAGCGCTTGATCGTAAAGATCGACCGCCGCAACGGCTTCGAGCAGGCGTGCGTCTGCACTGTCTCGCGCTCGCGGCCGGAGCAGTCCGGGCAGGTCCGAGGGTAAGCCTGTGAGCTCGTCGCACCTGCTCTGATCCGGTGCTTTACGCTCCTGCCAGAGCGCCGGGAGCATGAAACCACTGCGTGAGTCGCCCGAGGTATTGCCGGCTGCAACGATGATGGCGGCGCCCAAGCAGGCTGCGCGCTGCAGCGCCAATTCCACCATGAGCGACGGACCGCCTGGCGTTGCCACGCTGCCGCCGTGCATGGCATCCCAGCCGACACTCAGGTTGATCACGAGTGGCGGCGGGCTTCCCCCGTCTGCACTCGCAGCTATGCCCCAAGCCAAGAGCTCACGGTGGATAGCACGGGCGAGATCGACACGCGTACCAAAGTACCCGCCCCGGACGTCATCGCGCCGATTGGCTCTGAGGTATGCAAGCGCGAGCTCGTTGTCGATTTCGACCGGGCAGCTCGCGTCATCGCGACCGCACGCGAGCCGACGCACGATGCGGCCCATCAGACGGCCGTGTCCGTAGTTGTCTGCTTGCGCGGAGGAGTACTGCACGGCGGCCGTGTCGATGATCGCCACCCGCACACGGCTCTTTTCCGGCAGCCCAGGCGGCACGGGCGTAGTCTGCTGCACCAGCTGCTCTTCAAGGGCTTGCACGAGCCGTGGGTCCGGCTCCGAAAGCGGTTCGACGACGCCGTGATCGGGTACAGGGAGTGGCAAGTTGCCGTAGCCGTAAGTGGATAGGGCAAGCTTTAACCCTTCGAGGTCAGGGGCTACGTCTGGGGTCGTGGCGTTCCAGGTAAAGGTGCAGTGCCGAGCCAGTTCGTGCGGTGCTCGGGCGCCCTCGAACACCGGCTGACTCTTGAAGTAGCCCGAGGACGACGCTGGGATCTCAGGACAACCCTTAATCCCTGAGGGACCACTCCATACAAACGTCTGCACATCGACAGCGTCAGAGAGCTTAACCTTTGGGCCGGTTGGGTCCGGCAAGGCGGGGCTCGGAGCCGGTCCGATGATAGGCCCACCGCCGTGGGTCGGGCCTTGCACGATTCCTCCAGACCCACCGATCACCGTGTTCGGGGTGGCAGGGACAGTGAGGGCCGGACCGGCTGCGGCACCTTGGACTTGAGATGCCACCGGAGGCGAAACATAATGTAAGGTTAGCGTCGCTGCCACGACGAGCCCTGCGCTAATACCGAGTGTGATGGTGCGTGACATGGGAGGTGCTCCTGCGTCTATTGCTGCGCCTGTTCAGCGCACGAAGATACGAAATGCGGACCAGTCTGGGATTGCGGGCTGCTGCTCGAGCCGTGCTACCGCGCGCTGAAACGCTTCCGTCAGGGAGCTTGCGTGGGATAGCTCTGCGTACAGCGTCTGCATGATTCGAGCGGCGTCCGCGTCGGCGACCGCGCGGGTCGCTGCCATGACCTCGTGGGACCCTTGAGCGAGAAAAGCCCGGGCAAGACTCAGGGTGGCACTCTCTGAGGCGCCTGCCCCACATGCAGACAACACGACCTGTGCCGGCGCGTGCTCAAGACCCAATACATCAAAGGCGCTAAGGGATTGACCTTGCGTAAGCACCAACGCGGCGCCGAGCCCGGAGTCACTCGCCGGGCGGGCATGACCCGCAAAGTGGAGATGACTGACAGAGCCTAGGTCTAACAAGAGCCGCGAGCGCGTGGCCTGCTTGGCGGTGCGCATCAACACTTTGACCCCTTGCGCTTCAAGCGCCTGCTTCACGAGCTGCCCTTCTTGCTCGGCACCCTCCAAGGTGCCAGTCGGGTCGAGTACGACGAGTGCACTCGCCGCTTCAATATGCGTGGCCGTCGCTGCTGCGAGGGAGGACGGCGCCTGGGCAAGACCCTGGGCGTAGGTTACTTCAGCGCGTGCGTTCCAGACGCTACCCGCGATCCGCGTGGTGTGCAGATCCGGCAACGGAAACGCCGGGTGCACATGAAGCGCGACGCGTGTGGCTTCGGCTACGTGCAATGTGAGTAGACGACCGAGCTCGTTTGCCAGCGTGCCGGCATGCACGTGCAGTGTCAGAAAGCGCGCTTGATGCCCGTCGCGTAAGAATAGCCACCAGCGCCCCGTGCGCGCCTGGTCAAGCGCGGGGAAGAAGGTAAGGGTAGTCGCCCCGTTTTGATCATACGGAGTACCCTCAGGCGGCGACGTGGGCGAAAGAACCGCATGCGCTGCGTCGAGCGCACTGAAGAGAGCCGCTTGCTTACTCGACCTCTGCGCGGCGCTGCGGATAAGTGCTTCACTCGAAAGGCGCCAGTCCTCTCGGCTCTCGCTGTCGAGCTCATCACGCAGCTGCCGGTAGCGTCCCAGGTGTGCGCGCAGTTGCCCACGGTCGGCTTCAGTCAACTCGCCCATACGGTTTGCAAGGCTCGCTTGCGCCGTGGCGCGACTCAGTGTCATGCGCGCTGCCCGCTCGGCCTCCTCGACCCGTTCTAATGCGAGTAAGCTTTCTACGACGCCCTGCGCTGCATCTTGCCGCTGGGCAAAAAAGGCGTCGTGACCCGCCGAAAGCGGCGTGAGTGCCACCAAGCGTTGGAGTCGCTGCTCGGCACCTTGAAAGGCCGCGAGCGCAGGAGCGTGCTCCCCGCGGGCAAGCTGCTCGCGACCGATTCCGACCAGCGCGCGATAGGCCCAGGCGTCGTTGCCTGCCGCCTCTGCGAGCGCAAGCTCGCGGGCGAACGCCTGATGGGCCTCCGCGAAGCGCCCTTGCACAAAACGAATGCGACCACGGGCCTCGAGCGCCCACACGTGAAGTTCTGCTGCGTCCTCGACTACCCCTCCCTCGAGCGCAAGGGCTTCGAAGCGAGCGAGTGCGCGTTCCGCGGCGGGCACATCGGCGCGCTCGATCAGAAGCGACAGGGCCAGGTTGATCATGGCGTGGCCAAGACGCCGTGGATCCTCGCAACGCTCCGCACCTGCAAGTGCGCTGAGAAAATCGGTATGGGCCTGCGGTTGCGCGAAAGCGGGCCCTGACACTTCAGACAAACGGGCGAGCAGCGCAAACCAGCCACGGCTTGCGTGCGCGTCGCTGCGTTCGCAGGCACCGAGGGCAAAGCTCAGCTCAACGACCTCTGTGGCCAGAGCGCGCGCGTCTGCAAAACGCCCTACGCTTGCGAGCACGGATCCGTGCAAGGTACGAATTGCCCGCGCGAGCGGCGGGGGCAGCCTCGTGACAGGCTCAGCTCGGGCCTGGGCCAGCAGCGCAAGCGCCCGGCGCGGCTCATCACCTTTGTAAGCGACCAGGGCACGATGATGAGCCAAGGCTGCGCGGTCCTCCGGGTTGTCACGCGCAACGGTTTCGAGCGTGTCGAGCACAAGCTCCGCGCTCTGTAGGTCGTAGGCAACCTCCGCTTCCAAGAAAGTGAGCGCAAAGCCGTCGGCCAGCGCCGCGGGGATCACCCCCAACGCGCGCTGTTGCAGCATGCCTTGCTGGAGCTCGGTGCGTGCTTTTGCGGTTTTTCCCTGGCCAAGAGCCATGCGCCCCAGTAGCCCATGGGCACTGGCACGAGCGGGGGCCGGCAGGCGTGACATGGCCGAAGTAAGTAAGGTTTCGGCGTCCATGAGCGACCCCCGAGCGCGCAAGGCGCGAGCGCGCGTGATGACATCGTGCTCCGTGTAGAGTGGTGTCTCCGCCGATGTCTGCGTCCCCGTCGGTGCCCACTTGTTCAATGGCGCATCGTCGCCAGATCCCACACACCCGAGCGCGCACGCAAGCGCGATCAGGAGTCGTCGAGTGCCCCGCGAGCTCACTCTTTGTATACGGCGTCGATGCTTAGGACCTGCCACGTGTCAGTGTCCGAAGCGGCAGGCCCGCCGAGCGCGTTCTGGGCTTGCTCACAGCTTTCCGGCCTGCACACGATAGCGAGGATGGTGAGCTTGCCCGGAGCAGCGCCGAAGTGTCTTCCAGCGAGCAAGCTCGCGCGAAACCCACCTGATGCTGAGCGTTCCAAGGCATCCGGCGTCAGTTGCGATAGCGTGTCGGCGCGTCGCGCAAACAGGTGCAGTTGCACCGGCCCAGGCACATCTGACCGAGGCTTGAGCTCAAGCTCAAGGCGCGAGCTCGGCCGCAGCTCGAGCAGGTCGGACGCGGGCACACCTCGCTCCCGCTCCAGACTGCCGCGGTGAATCAAGGAGTACTGGGGCAGCGTCTCTGCGGCGGGCCTTACTATCCAGATGATGAGCGCAGCGGCGGCGGCGGCGATGCCGGAGGCCCACCATACGCGTGCGCGCGACAGCGAAAGACCAACGTGCTTCTGCGCGCGCTTTTGCGTCAACTGTCGAGTAAGCGCCTGCGCGACGATTGCCTCGCGCAAAGCATCGGCATCGCGCAGCTGCAGGGAAGGATGCAAAAGCTCCCTGTCTGCTTCGTGCTCTCGCTCACGTGCAGCGCTCCCGAGGCGGGCCAATAGATCGTCGTCATCGTTTGCCATCACGCTTCCTTGGCCATGCCGCCTTGTTCGTGGGCGAGTTTGCGGGCGACGCGCTCGAGTCGGGCTTTGGCAGCATACACGGCCTGTTCAGTCATGCCCGTGCGCTCGGCGACGGTACGTACGTCTTCCTGAAGGACATAAAGCCGCTGAAACAGCTCGAGTGCGTGCGGCGAAAGCACCTGTTGCAGACGATCGAGCAGCGCTTCCAGCTCGGCCCGCGACTCCATGCGGGGCGCAGGATCTAGGCTGCCGTGAGCGGCGTTGTCAAAGTCATGGGGGTCCGTGGGATCATCGGGCCACGGCGTGCGTTTGCCGCTGCGCAGAATGCCGCCGATCGTGCGCTGCGAGACCAACCCCACGAAATTACGCAGCGAAAGGCCACGATCTGGATGCCATTGGCGCAGAACATAGCCGTCGTTCTCGAAGAGCGAGGAGAAGGTCTCCTGCACCAAGTCGGCAAGCTCCTGCTGCGCATCACGGCTTCGCGGCCGATAACGGTAAAGCGCACGCGCCGCGCGCGATTGCACCACTGGCATGAGCTCGTCCACGAGACGCCGCAAAAGCGCAGCATCGCCGTCGAGCCCGCGACGTACTTGCAGCAGCGTCAGCCCAGTCATGCGCGCTCGATCTAGCGTGAGCCACCCCCTTCGGCATCGCTTCTGCTCACGTGCATGAGAACACGTACGTGCCGCAGGCGAAATTCACCCTCTGAGTCCATTTTGGTTTCCGGAGGTTTTCGCCCCTGCGATCGCTACAAGTCGTGGTTCAGCGCGTTTGGCGCGCCTGTGTCCGGTCGATGTCGAACCCGGAACCAAATGGGATCTCTCACAAATTCGCCGTCAACTTCCGTGCAATCCCAGTGTTTATCGCAGCATGCTCAGCTTGCTTGATCGCCTCACGATCAGAAAAGCGAGTGGACTGATGCTAGGTCTGCGTTCTCGATTACGGGCTCTGCTCGTCTGTTGGGCACTCGAAGGTTGTACACTGGATGCCAGTGGAAGCGGCGCCGCCGGCGAGCGCACGCAGCGAGAGCAGGGCGCGCCCGACGCTCAGGTTTCTGGTGCTGAGGTGCCTGACATCCCCAGCGGGGGGGGCCCCGCGAATGGGGACGATGGCCGGGTTATAGACCGCGCCTCCAAAGATGCAGCCGTCGCAGAGGAGTGGCCTGAGGCAGGCGCTACGGTGGACGACGCAAACAGTGTGGATGCCGGCGCCCAACCTGTCCCGGCTCCCGTCGTACGCATCTTAGACGGTGAGACCAGCCCGGGAGAATGGGACGGCGCAATGTGGGCACACCAGAGCCATCCAAGCAACTGGGGCGTGGAACGAAATCAGCTGAGCTCGCTTGCTGTCGTGATGGACGACGAATACCTATGGCTGAGGGTCGAGGGCCGGATCGAGCTTGCGAATGCGATCGTGGTCTACATCGATAGCGTGCCCGGTGCTGGCATCGCCCCGAGCGCGTTGACGGACCGGCTGGGCATGCTTGACGACGCGATCTCCTGTGGCGTTTCCAGTGCCCCAAACCATGCTCCAGACTTCGCCTGGGGCACGCGAGTCATGGGGGGCACAGCATTGCTGGGCGCCCCTGGCTGGCGTGAGCTCAGCTCACCTGGAGATTTGCGCGCGATCGATGACAAGTTGGTGCCCACTGTGTGCACTGAGGGCGTATGCGAAACACGCATTTCACGCGTGGCGATCCGTAACCGAGGGCCGATCTTCGCATTTGCGCGACTTGTGAACGGCACGGGCGATCTGTTGTCAAATCAAGGCTTGCCCTCTCAAGCGGACGCTAAGACCGATTATGCTACGGAGCTTATGCTTGTGGCTGAGCCATAAAGTGTGAGGACCGTTAGTTGCGTATGTGCCGTTTTGTAAACTCCTCTCATCGTTGCTGTCTGTTGCTGGTCTGGCTAGTTGTGACGGGCTGCGAGGGTCCACGTCAGGGCGGTCAGGAGGGTGAGCACAGCGCGCTCGCGAAAACGAAGCCAGCGCAGTCCGCAGTGCAGGCAAAGCCAGTACAAGCCGTGCCACCGACTGAGTCAGCTCTAGCCGCGGCGGCCAAAGAGCCCGAGTTGCACCGCGCGCAGCGCCAGTTGATGGGCACGCCGTGGGCCGTGACGATCGCGGGTGGCGATCCCGTTGCCGCACGACAGGCGAGCGAGCAAGCATTCGACGAGGTGGCCCGACTCGAGGCCTTACTGTCAGAGTGGATGCCGAACAGTCAGATTTCGCGCGTCAATGACAACGCGGGGATCAAGCCGCAGCAGGTCGGACCGGAGCTGCTGGCGTGTATCAAAGTAAGCCAGCAGGTCGCGCGCTGGAGCGGCGGCGCCTACGATATCTCGTGGGCGGCGCTCCGCGGCTTGTGGGATTTCTCTGCAGACTCCAAGCGCGTGCCCCCGAGCGCCGCCCAGGTCAAGGCGCTCTTGCCCCTGTGGAACTATCGGCTGATCCGAGTGGACGAGGCGGATAAAAGCGTGTTTCTCGCGCGCAAAGACATGCAAATCGGACTTGGGGGTGTCGCAAAGGGGTATGCGCTGGACCGTATGGGGGAGATCCTGCGCGCCCGTGGCTTCAAAGACTTTCTGGTGTTTGCGGGGGGGCAGATTCTGATCGGCGGTAAGCGCGGCTCCCGGTTGTGGCGCGTGGGGATCCAGCATCCGCGCGCGCAGACCTACTTCGGCTTCATCGAAGCGACGGATTCTTCGATCGCCACGAGTGGGGACTACGAGCATGCATTCGTTCACGAAAATCGCTCCTACCATCACATCATCGATCCCAAGACCGGCTTCCCAAGTGACAAGACGGCGTCAGTAACCGTAATTGCCCCGACGGCGTTGTGGGCAGATGCCGTCGACACGGCGGTCTTCATCATGGGCCCTGAACGGGGCCTGGAGGCGCTGCGTACTGCGCCGGGCGGGCCCATCGAGGCGGTGATCGTCGGCCCCGATCTGAGGTTGCATGTATCAGAGGGTGCTAAATCACGACTGCTGCTGCGCTACTCACTCGATGCGACCCTGCACCTTCAGGCGCCGCTGCCCCCTGACGCGCCGAATGGACAGCTCGACTAAGTGCCCGGGGTCCTAAGCTGAGAATTGCTGCCGCGTTGGCAGACACCTTGCTTAGCTTAGTCGTTCGAGGAGCTTGTGCCGGCTGCTGCCTCGTACTGCAAGGGAGAAGACCATGGCCATTCAGCAACCCGTTCAACCGCGTGCGCCGCTTGATAGTGCGCCGAACAACAATACCTATCGGATTCACCCGCCCACCCGTGCGGGTGAGCCTCAGGATTCGTCGAAAGAGCTGCCAGTAAAGAGTAATGCGGGCCTGATCGCCGGCCTGACGCTTACATTCGTTTCGGTATTGGGTCTGCTGTTTTACTACGGGCTCTGAGCGCTGGTGAGGCTTGCCTATGAGGCGTTCATGGGGTGCTCGTCCCTAACGCTACACGCACGCCACATGCATGCCTCATAGGCACAGCATTTCTCGGTCCTCTGTGACCAGACCCCAGGCGCCCGTCGTGCGCTGTCTTCTTACGGTATGGGCCGGGCAACCCTGCTCGGTGTTCAGCCCGCCCGTGCCCAGGCCCGATGCTGCGAGTTCACAGGGGTACTGCGCGCGAGCCACTCAGGGTAGTTGTCGAGGGCCTGTGCGAATCTTCGTCGTACAAGGTCGCTTGCGTACGCCACCACAGGCTCCACGTTCGAGAACGATTGCACCTCACTTGCGTAGTAGGTGTTCCGCTGGCCTTGCAGCGCCTCGAGCTTCTGATGAAAGCCCTCGCGGATGCTTGCGCTCGATACGTGCGGAAAGTGGCGCCATTGACGCGTAGTCACGATCGAGCGCACGCGCCCTCCCATGCGTTCTGCGAATTTTACGGCCTCCCGTTCTGCACCCGGCAAGCCGTTTGCGCCGCGATAGCTGTAGAAATTGATAAGGTCGCGATCGGGGTAGCGCCGATAGCAAAACATCGGCTTTTCCACCGCTTCGCGCCGATAGTTGTCGGGCACGAACACGTAGCGGCCCTGCGGCATGCCGCTGACCTCGGCGGCCACGACCTGATAGTCCGTGTAGCGCACCTGCGTGAACAGGGCCCGCTCCTCCTCGGAGACATCGAGGAACTCAAGTGCAGATTCGAGCGGGCAGGCGAGCACGATATCGTCGAACTCAAGCTCCTGCGACTCGGTGTGGACTTTGATCTTGGTGCCTCGCTCGATGCGCGTCACGCGTGTGCTGCAGCGCACGTCGAGATGCGCTGCGACGCGCCTCCAAAGGCCACCATAACCGAGATCTTGTAGCTCATAGGATGGCCCCATAAGACACATGTAGTTGAGTATGTAGGCGGCGGGGACTTCATCCATATGGCCAAAGCCCAAGGACGTCGTCCACGGTCGCATCACCTCGAGCACGTCGCGTAAGCCATGACTCTTGCACCAGGGCTCAAAGGCTTCGGCAAGCGACGGATGCGCAAGGTCGAGCCGCGGAAACTGCTGCATGCGCCGAGCTAGGCCGGCGGTGAGCATGCGTGCTGCCTGGGCGGGCAAGCTTAGTGCACCGCGCAGGCCGAGCGCGGGCGGAAGGTATGGTAGGCGATGCGCGCCGCC